>NZ_JBFUHM010000024.1:0-68538 GCF_056402395.1 Peribacillus sp. P4_B1 | reverse complement strand
AACGGAATCATTTCAAGTTGATCTCGCTGAATTGAATCATGTTTAGAAAGCATCCTCATCACCTCAAGTTTTAATACTTCTAYTTTAAAACAAAAATGACTCCAGGCAAAAGTGTTTATCTAAAAGGTAAGACAAAGTTGATTGGARCGGGTGTTCGAGACTCCTGCGGGAAAAGCGCGTCTAGGGGAGACCCCGCAGGCGAAAGCCGAGGAGGCTCCCCGACCGCCCGCGGAAAGCGAGTGCCTGGAGTGGAAAATCAACGGCCAAATTGTACAACTCATAAAAAATAGACAAACTCGATTTTCATCGAGTTTGTCTACAGTCTGAGACGATCCTCATCGGATCGTCTTTTTTGTTCATAATATCGATGGGCTATCGCCAGCCTCCACTTGCCAAAGCTTTTCAAAAAAAGGCTGCCCCTTCACCAAGTTTTCACAAAGTTGAAGGTGCTTCTCTGACCAGCCTTCCTTCATTTCTTCATATAACTCAAGCCATGCAATCTGAAAATCCATTTCTTGAATGCTTTCATATTTTTCAGGAGCCCATTCTGTATACCAATAGCGGATTTCAGCAGTGTTTTTCGCCGTGAATAATTGGTCCATGGCCATGAATAGTAATTGCTTAAGCTGTCTTTCTTTTCTTGTCAACCCATTCATGAATAAGGGAGACGGCGATAAAATATGATATTCTTTCTCAGATGTAGGTTTTTCAGTAAAGGTGTAATCCATCTCATCATGGTTTTCTATCATGTCATAAACAATTTGTTCCTGCCGGGGAATTATTCTGCTTTTCCTAATCGGAATATGATAACCTATCGTATCAACAGCTAAAATTCCATTTCCATCAGTCACGATAAAACAATAGTCAAGCTGAATTCGTTCATGATTTTTCCTTGCATATGCTTTTTGATACACATCATTCAGCAATGGCTTAGGTAATTCTGACAAGTCGTTTTCTATGTAGTGGAACAATGTTGATGACACTTTCAACAAAGGAACTTGATCTAGTAGCTCGATCCCATCATCCTTCCTCCATTCATGAAAATGACAAATATTATAGCCGTTTTCTTCTCCTTCAAACCAGTTAACCCATACATCATGAAGATATAACATCATTCATCCCTCACTTAAACAAATTTCTGTTTGTCAATCAGTATAGGCAGGAACCATACAATTTATTCCTATTCCAGAAAACAGATTAAGAAAAAAAGAACGTATATAATTAGTTCTTTTTCGATAAGAATTCTTCAGATTGAATAATGAATGATTTTTTCACAGAGAGTTTTTCAGAATTTCTCACTAGGTAATAACCACTACAGTATCCAAGCATATGTGGGTATCCTTTCATTCCAAGCAGAAGGACATCATGAAGAGGATCTGTACGTTTTATTGTGTGCTTTTCTTGTAAATGCTTGCTCCAAAATTCTCGCAGTTTATCTTCCTGATATAATTTAGTCCATTTCGCTAAATATTTTGCTCCTAAATATTTACCCACAGTTCTTTCCGCCAGTCCTTCCATGATCATCGTATCAAGAAGAGTGAATTCTTTTTGATCCTTTTTCAAATGATGTAATCGGCAGACATGATGATATTCGTGAATCAATATGGCCTCCATTTCCTTTTCAGCTATACCCTTGTCGTAAAAAAGGAATAGTTTATCTTTAAATGCCAATCCTGACTTCGTTTCAACCATTTTATTCCACATCCCTGAAGACATGAGCGGAAAAATATATATGGGAACATCAGGCCCTCCCCACAGTTTCTTATAAGAAGTAAACAGGCTTTGTGTTTTTTCCCATGCATTATTTTCTTTTAAATGTTCCCATGTGAGTTTCGTTTTTTTATTTGGCGAATACATACCATGCTTCAATAAATGATGATAAATCATATTCGCATCAAGGGTATTGTTGAATGTACTTTTAAGTCTTTCCATCATCTGGACAGGGCGGTTGAAATCCTTTTTCATCCACTCATCAGTTAAAATAACTCCCATTTCTATACACCCCCGCTTCTTTAGACTATCGTATGATTTTAAAAGGGCGGTTGACACTTTTATATCCCTTGCATAACCTCTATAACACAAAAAGAGCAGATCCCAAGAGATCTGCTCTTCCTTCAATTTAATTTATTGATATTTTTTGAAAAGAATAGTAGCGTTATGTCCACCGAATCCAAGTGAATTGCTGATGGCGGCATTAATTTCGCACTTCCTTGCTTTATTCGGAACATAGTCCAAATCACACTCAGGGTCTGGTGTTTCAATATTGATCGTTGGAGGCAATATGCTGTCCCTGATTGCCTGAATCGTGAATATTGCTTCGACCCCACCGGCTGCCCCTAACATATGGCCTGTCATGGACTTAGTTGAACTTAATGCTAGTTTATTAGCATGTTCGCCAAAGACTTCTTTGACTGCCATTGTTTCATATTTGTCATTGTATGGCGTACTCGTTCCATGGGCATTCACATATTGGATGTCTTCCGGATTCAAACCTGCATCCTCAATAGCAATTTTCATCGCCCTTGCCCCGCCTTCCCCACCAGGTGCCGGAGCCGTTATATGGAAAGCATCTCCAGTTGATCCATACCCAGCTATTTCAGCATAAATCTTGGCCCCTCTATTCAATGCATGTTCCAGATCTTCCAGAACGATAATCCCTGCACCTTCCCCGATTACGAATCCATCACGATTCAGATCAAAAGGACGGCTAGCAGTTTGTGGATCAGGGTTGGTCGATAAAGCCGTATTTGCACAGAAGCCCGCAACCGACATTTTTGTGATTGGCGCTTCTGCTCCGCCTGTGATCATCACATCGGCGTCGCCCCGTTGAATGGCTTTAAACGCGTCACCAATTGAATTTGTTCCTGTTGCGCAAGCTGTTACCGTACATGAATTGATTCCTTTAGCACCCAGTAAGATTGACACCTGGCCAGCAGCCATGTCCGGAATCATCATTGGTACGAAAAATGGGCTCACCCGCTTATACCCTCTGTTTAAAAAGTTTTCATGCTGTGTCTCAAGTGTCTCCAACCCACCGATACCCGAACCGATCCAGACTCCGACACGTGCTGCATTTTCATCCGTTATTTCCAGCTTACTATCATTATATGCCATAACGGACGCAGCAATTGCATAATGGGTAAAACGGTCCATCTTACGCGCTTCTTTACGATTAATATATGTCTCTATATCAAACTCCTTGATTTCAGCAGCAACTTTAACAGGGAATTCTTCAGCATTCAAACGAGTTAAAGGACCTATTCCTGATTTCCCCTCGATTATATTCTTCCATCCAGTTTCTGCATCATTACCAACTGGTGATATTGCTCCAATACCTGTTACAACTACACGACGATTAGTCATTAAAAATGGCTCCTTCCTTTTTTTAAAGCTTTTATGTTTTGCTTCTTCTTTTTTTATTTACCCCATCTAAGAGCGATAGCGCCCCATGTAAGGCCACCACCAAAACCGACCATGATAATTAGGTCGTTGTCCTTGATTCTTCCTGCTTCCATTTCTTCCACAAGGGCCATTGGAATGGACGCTGAAGAAGTATTTCCATATTTATGAACCGTTTTTGTCATTTTTTCAATCGGGAGACCCAAGCGTTCCCTTGAGGATTCCATAATGCGTATGTTTGCTTGATGCGGTACAAGCAAATCCACATCTTCTTTTGTTAATCCAGCTTTATCCAACACACTTAGGCTGGATTCCCCCATCTGACGGACAGCAAATTTAAATACTTCACGTCCATTCATATGAATGAAGTCTCCATCCTGTAATAAGTGCTTCCCACCAGTTCCATCTGCGCCTAATTCAAAGGCAAGGATCCCTTTGCCTTCCGAAACAGGTCCAAGTACAGCTGCACCCGCTCCGTCACCAAATAGTACAGCAGTATTGCGGTCTTCCCAATTGGTTACCTTCGAAAGTTTTTCAACACCGACAATCAATACATGCTTATATGCACCTGTCTTAATGAACTGCTGTGCAGTGATCATTGCATACATAAAACCAGCGCATGCAGCACTTACATCCATTGCAGCTGCACTTTTCGCTCCCAATTTCTCTTGAATCATACACGCGACAGAAGGAAACGACTGATCCGGTGTAACAGTAGCTACAAGAATTAAATCTATCTCTTCAGCCGAAATTTTTGCATTTGCCAATGCAGCTTTTGCGGCTTCATAAGCCATATCTGATGTTTCAATGTCATCATTGGCAATTCTTCTTTCCTCTATACCTGTCCTAGTCCGGATCCACTCGTCAGAGGTATCCATCATTTTCTCTAAATCCGCATTTGTAACGATTTTATCGGGTAAGTAGCGGCCAAGCCCTAGTATTCCAGCGTTCATTTTGCCATCCCCTTATATTTTAATGAGTTATTATAAGCATCTATTATTACCTGGTACTAATTTTATATAAAAAAACACCTCCTTGCAAGAGATAACAGTTTGAAAGGATAAAAGAATCCGTTACTGAAGTCGGACAAATGCCTATGCCAAGGGATTTTAGGGACATACATTATAAATAAAAGGAGAAAAGGAGGAATTATTGTGGACATCTTCAATCACAACAACCGGAGTAACCAGGATGATCATTTTTCGAATTTGATGTTTGGCAGGAAAAGTGAACCCCAACAAGAGGAATCGAATGTTGATTACATGCAATTGATGGAGAGCGTTGAAACATTGATGGGCTTATACGGTCAATACAAACCGGCCATTGATAAAATTAATCTGAACCCATTGATCGCCAAGTTCTTGAAAAAAGAATAAAAAAATGCAGGCTGCCCTTTTATTTGGACAGCCTACGTTTAATTAACGCTGAGCATCTTGTTTCCCAAGCTCATAAGCTTCTTGCATTACGTTTTTAAAGAGCTCCATGAATGGCTCTGCCATCTCCATTGAGAATGGAATCCCGTTTGCTTCAAGCTTCGCTTTAGCCTCAGGGAAGTACTTCATGGCGATTCCCATAAATTCAAGAGTTTTATCTGAACTCATTTTGTGTTTCCCCCTATCATTTGAATATCAATATTATCATAATTCCAGATGTCCCTTTCGTAAAGGGCATAAATAAAAATCATGAATATCATTTGATATTAATTTCGGTCCTTGAACATTATAGTACAAAACATATAAGTTAGAGGCAAATATACAGTTTTGACCTTCTTAAATAACGAAAGTTCTCGAACACAAAAAAATTGTGATTCGAATGTTCTTTGTTCATAATTGCCCCCAAATTTGATTATCCGGATTAACCAGCCATTCCCTCTTCAATCACGTTTTCTCCACTTTTTAAGTAAGTTTAATCGTTTATTATGTTTTCTTTGTAAAGCAATGCCTTCTTCTGGATCTATTTTGCTAGGCACCTCAAATATTGATCCTTTATTGATTTTAGTTGTTGATCGGGAATTGAATGAACCCAAACTTTCACCAAATATTAACTTTGCACATTTATTCCAATGATCATCTATACTGCTGCACAATTGGATATCCCTATCGGAAGAGGAAGTAAGCACTTCTTCCAAAGCATTCACAAAATCAGTGATGAAAAGAGCATCCCCAGTATATTCGTTAGCAATCGCCGGTTTGATATCAGACTGACCAAGTTGATTGATCCCAGCTTCAAAGCTCATGCCTTCCGATTGCCAAGGTCCATAAATCGTGGGTAAAAATATGATTTTTGCAGAATCAATTCCACGAATCGAGCTTAATATGGATTGAAAAATACTGATCTCTTCTTCAATTGGCATGAAAACAACAAAATTTGGCGTTTCATTCGAGCCATTTTTTTTGCATTTTTCAATAAAGAAAACGATTTCGTCTATAAGAAAATCGATTTTACCCATCTTTCCGCTTTGAATATCGTAACAAGATATGAACACAGTGTCCTGCTTTGTAATATCCAATAATTTAAGCTTATTTATCGGAAAGTAAATATAATTTGAACTTCTACCTATTTCAAGTTCCTTTTCTTCCATAATATATTTACTTGCTTCGGAATCAGTCCAATCAATTCCGATTACTTCTTCCCCTTGGTTCAAAAAGTATTGAGCCACATAGAATCCCACAAATTGATAAGCGCCTATTACAATGTACGTTTGCATAAATACAGCCCCCTCGTATGCCATCCAGCCCACTTCATCCGGCACGTCTAGTTTTTTTAGATGCTGTATCGTATGCAAACTATTGTAGAAATATATCCATTCTCATAAAGACTCTTCATTCTCATTGAAAAACTTCTGTATTTGATAGGGTATTTTATACCGTTTTTCCGGTAATAAATACGTCAGCTGCAAGTCTGCTTTTCTAGCCAGTTGGATTTGCCGATAAAGGGAGGCTTGCTCTTTCCGCATGCTTCCAAAAACCTGAATCACTTTCATGGGGATTTTCTCAGCAATCACTGGATCTTCAGTGTCCATAATATGCTGTTCACATTCTGGTGGATCGAGCTCGTGTGCAGCAGCGACCTCAGACAGCCATTTTTTATAGAAGAACTTATTTTCCTTTTCCTTCTCCAGTTGTGCTTTCAAGGAAAAAACCGGATCAATCAATACAACTGAACGTATTTTATTTCCAAGTTCATTCATGAGCTTTAAGGCAAGGAGTGCTCCTGACCCCTCTGCCAATATATGAACCCTTTGATTGACTATTTCTTTTTTCATGAAGAGAATATATAGGTTAAGGGAAAGGTTCAATGCTTTTGGGCTTCCCCAGTTGGCTCCGTAAAAATTGGATGAAAATAGCGTGTATCCGTATTCCTTTAAATATTCCAATATCTCCAACCTGCCAGGATGCTGCAGCCAAAAGCTGCTGTCTTTATCGACAAAATGACTACGGTCTCCAATTACCAATACGGAAAAACCACTGGGCCGCTCTGGATAATAGATGATATTCCACTGGTCATCAATTTGAAAAGTTCGTTGTTCCATCGGTCAAACTCCTTTAAGGAATATTACTACTACTATATTAATTTATGACGAAAAATAGAAAGGGTCAGTGGAAATACCTAACTTCTTATCCCAAATTAACCAAATGGTGATGATTTTCTTTTATATTGGGTCCTATGATTTTCCATTTGACGTTTGGTACCAACTGGACTGTGCCTGAAAAGTTCTCTTATGATTTAATGTATGAATTATTTAAAGGTTATTATTAAAAACACGTTTTAACTGTATATTAATTATGGTAAGATAAAAATGAATGTAGTGGAATGAGGTGAAATTCGATGCGTTATGCTTGGGCAATTTTTTGGACATTCTTATTAGTGCATATGACTGTATATGTTGTTTCTTCCATGATCGGAGTTTCATACGATGCTAAACAGGGAACGATTTTAGGATTAGCTGCTGCTATCCTGATTTGCATCATCCCTGCTATTTTGCCTGCTGGGCCAGCAAAAGACTCTCATCAACATTAAGAAGCAAAAGAGGACATCCATTGAGGATGTCCTTTTTGTTATCCGTACTTTGCTTACGGTTAAACTCCATTTCAAACTTTTTTATATGAGGACCAATTCATCATCATCATAATCAATCGTTATTCCTTCTTCATTCAGTCCAACTGTGCCAGCTATGATTTTACGGGCGATCTTCGTTTCCAGATGCTTTTGGATGAATCGCTTCAACGGTCTGGCCCCATATACAGGATCATATCCCTGGTCCGCAATGAATTCCTTGGCCGCTTCAGTCACATTAAGGTTTATATTTTGTTCAGTTAACCTTACCTGTAATTGAAAAACCATTTTTTCTACGATTTCAACGATTTCTTGTTTAGTAAGCGGTTTGAATAAAACAATATCATCTACCCGATTCAAAAATTCCGGACGGAAATGCCCTCTTAATTCTTTAAAGACTTGATCTTTTATCTCTTCTTCAATTCCACCATCCACTCGGTTGGACTGCAACAAGAAATGGGAACCGATATTTGAAGTCATGATGATCACTGTATTTTTACAGTTTATGGTTCTACCTTGGGAGTCTGTTATCCTCCCGTCATCCAACATTTGCAGCAAAATATTGAAGACTTCCGGATGCGCCTTTTCAATTTCGTCCAATAATACGACAGAATATGGGTTTCTCCTAACTGCCTCCGTTAGTTGGCCTCCTTCCTCAAATCCAACATATCCAGGAGGTGCACCAACAAGACGGGACACGGAATGTTTCTCCATATATTCCGACATATCGATACGAATCATATGTTCTTCACTATCGAATAACGTTTCTGCCAAAGCTTTTACGAGTTCTGTTTTACCCACACCCGTCGGCCCCAGGAAAATGAATGAACCAATCGGTCTGTTTGGATCTTTAATTCCCGCCCTTGCCCTTAATACAGCATCGGATACGAGTTCCACCGCTTCCCCTTGACCTATTACGCGTTCATGAAGGATCTCAGATAGTCGAAGCAGCTTTTCCCTTTCACTTTCCACCAGCTTGCTTACAGGAATCCCCGTCCACCTTGCAACGATCGAGGCAATTTCCTCCTCCGTCACTTCTTGGCGAAGCAACCGTGATTCCTGTTTTTCCTTTTCCAATTCATCTTCCATGGCATCCAACTCTTTTTGAAGCTGTGGAATCCTTCCGTGCCGAAGTTCCGCTGCTCGGTTAAGGTCATAGTCATTCTCTGCCTGTTCCAGTTCATGACGCAACTTCTCAAGTTCCTCACGTTGATCCTGCACTTTTTGAAGCGCCGACTTTTCCATTTGCCACTTGGCTTTCATGCCATTCGCTTGATCCTTGAGTTCTGAGAGTTCTTTTTGAAGCACTTCCAGTCTAGCTTTGCTTTGAGGGTCCTCCTCATTCTTCAAGGCCGCTTCTTCAATTTCAAGTTGCATGACCCTTCTCGTGATTTCATCCAACTCAGATGGCATTGAATCGATTTCCATTCTGATCATCGCACAGGCTTCATCCACAAGATCTATTGCTTTATCCGGCAGAAATCGCTCCGTTATATATCGGTTCGAAAGGACAGAGGCAGCCACGATCGCCCGATCATGAATCCTGACACCATGGTGAATTTCAAACCGTTCTTTTAGCCCACGCAAAATTGAAATCGTATCCTCCACATCTGGTTCCGGAACCAGAACTTGTTGGAAACGACGTTCTAGAGCCGGATCTTTTTCAATATATTGTCGATATTCATCAATGGTTGTTGCACCTATACAATGCAGCTCGCCACGCGCAAGCATCGGCTTTAACATATTCCCTGCATCAAGTGCGCCATCCGTTCTGCCAGCACCGACAATTGTATGCAGTTCATCGATGAATAAAAGAATTTTTCCATCACTCTTCTTAATTTCATTCAATACCGCTTTAAGACGTTCCTCAAATTCACCGCGGAATTTTGCCCCTGCGACAAGTGCACTCATATCTAGTGAAAAAACGGTTTTGTCCTTTAATCCTTCCGGGACATCCTTCCTGACGATCCTTTGCGCCAATCCTTCGACAATCGCTGTCTTACCAACACCAGGTTCCCCAATTAATACGGGGTTATTTTTTGTTTTACGTGATAGAATCCGGATGACGTTTCTGATTTCCGCATCACGACCGATGACTGGATCGACCTTCCCTGATTTAACTTCAGCAACAAGATCTCTGCCGTATTTTTTCAGTACTTCATATGTGCTTTCAGGATTTTGACTAGTCACCCGCTGATTCCCCCTTACATCTTGTATAATCTGTTTTGCTTTTTCGTAATCGATTCCATGTGATGAGAATAGTCTGTTTATATTCGTGTTATTGCCTTTCAAGGACGCCAGCAGCAAATGTTCCACAGATAAATATTCATCTTCCCACTTCTGCATTTCTTTTTCGGCAACCGTCAAAATTTTCTGTAAGGAGGATGACATGTAAACCTCGGAAACACTTCCACTCACTTCCGGTAATCGATCCAATTCTCTATTAAGCCCTATATCAAACTGATTCATCGGTTTATCAGATTCCGATAAAATCCTGATCAATAAACTTTCATCCTGTTCCATTAATGCCTTTAATAAATGAAGCTCCGTCAGCTCGGGATTCCCTCTATCTTTGGCTAGTTCCTGGCCGCCAATGAATGCCTGTTGGGTTCTCTCCGTCATTTTATTCATATCCATCTTAAAACCTCCCATTCATCTATATCATGAACGAATTCACACTTGGTTTGACCAACTTTGACCTTTATATTTTCATTATACTTCTAATTTCCCCCATGTAAAGGAAAGTTATAAAAAATGCAGGGAGGTATGGAGGATAAACGAAAAAAACCTTTCTTCATATAGAAGAAAGGCCAGACCCATTTGTAAAATGCATAAAATCCCTTAGCACAGTATTTAGATGAAACAAAACGGATTATGCCTTCACAGCCGTTTTATTGTAACCATGAAATTGATCGACGAATTGGAAATCCTTGTCCGTGCGACCTGTAAGAATCGTATCTCGGAGCAGAATGCCTGCATCGGTCGTATTGTGAATGATTTCCCCCCACATTCTTGCGCTTGTTTGAACATTAGCCGTACGCGGAATGCGTTCCTCTTGATATTCCAAAAATGCCTGTTCAATGTTATTTCCATGCTTATGAAGCATATCCGACAAATAAGCTGCATCTTCTAACGCCTGGCAAGCCCCTTGTGCCAAGTATTGAAGCATCGGGTGTGCAGCATCGCCCGTAAGCGTAATTCTTCCTTTTGTCCAATTATCAATTGGTAATCGGTCATACATCGGCCAGCGGCGTTGTCGTTGAATAAATGAAATCGCATTCTGAACAAGCTCACAAGTTCCGGCAAATATACGGTCCATTTCTTCCGGGGTTCCCCATTGATCTGTTTTTTCGTTTTCTACCGTGTATTGAGAACTTTTGAACACCACTACTTGGTTGTATAGTTCCCCCCTTCTAACCGGGTACTGAACAAGATGAAGGTTTGGTCCAATCCACATATATACATCATCTAAATCTCCATGGCTCGTAACCTCTTCCATCGGGATCGCTCCTCTGTATGCAACATATTGCGAGCAGACCGGTTGATCTTCGACAAAAAGTTTCCGTGCTTTGGACCATAATCCATCAGCTCCGATGACAGCCGTTCCTGAATGTTGGGACCCATTGGCAGAAGTAACCGTCACTTCCCCTTCATTTTCCACTGTATCAATAATCGTTTGGTTCGTTACCAGTTCGATATACGGGTTATTTTCACAGGCTTCAGCCAGTACTTTATGCAAATCGGAACGATGCAAAACAACATACGGTGCTCCATATCTTTCCTTATAAACATCACCTAAATCCAAAGCGGAAAGCTCTTTGCCTGAAAAGGCATCCATCAGCACCAATCTTTTTGGAAATACTGCAATTTCATTGATTTTATCCATGACGCCTAAACGCTGTAAAACGTTGGTGGCATTTGCTGCAAGCTGAATCCCTGCACCAATTTCACCAAATTCGGGAGCTTGCTCCAAGACTTTTACATACTGTTTTGTTTCTGCGATTCCTAAAGCAGTTGCCAATCCGCCAATTCCTCCACCGATAACGATGAATGGTTTTTTTTCTGTGTTCATCATCAATTCCCCCTAAATTAGTTGCTTTTAGCCAAAGTTGCGAAACAATATATAAGTAAGCGTTTTCATTCGACTGGCATATATATTCATCAGGATCAAGATGAAAGCTGCAAACAGATTATTTTCAAACCAAAACCGGCCTGAATTCACTTTCAACCTTTTGGAAACCATTGTTTGCTTCAAATGCCTGTTGCTGTTCTAAATCGAATCTCTCCATTATCGGTAGGTCGTTTACCGAGAATAAGTAAGAATCCGCTTCTGCAATGTGCTCATGCCAAGCCCAATTCGGAACGACGAAATAATCTCCCTTGGACCAGTCAAAACGCACTCCATTAATGACCGTATAGCCTGAACCTTGGTGCACTTGATAGATTGTGGAATGGGTATGGCGATGTGCTTTGGTATGGAAACCTTTTGGAAGTTTCTGCATCCATGCCCCCATCGTCGGATTGGCCGTTTGTCCATTTGAAGGATTGATATATTCCACTGCAAAACCTTCATATGGATCTGGTTCAAAGTTCATTAATCCTTCTATCGCTGCTTTGGTTCCTTTCCACTTGTAGTTGGCAAGCGGTGCCACTTGTGAATAACGGTCGGATACTGGACGAACCATCCCGCCTTGATAACGGAGCTCCGAAAAATTATCCGGCCGTTTAGGCGTTTCAATCCGGTCTGGGTATGGTTCAAAGAAAGTGCCGCCTATGGAATAGATAGTTGGAATATCAAGGGCGTCCATCCAAATCATCGGTTTTTCGCCAACATGACCATGACCATGCCATAGGTTTTTAGGCGTGATCAAGAAATCTCCTTCTTCCATGAAGATCCTTTCTCCCTGCACGATGCTGTAGGCACCTTCACCATTCGTAATGAAACGGAGAGCACTTTGAGAGTGACGGTGTGAAGGAGCCACTTCACCTGGCAACAACAGCTGAACCGCTGCATAAAGCGTTTGTGTTGTCGAAGCCCATCCCCATGGCTGACGATAAGTTAAGCCAGGGTTTTGAAAATAAATGGCCCTGCGCTCCCCTCCTCGATCAGGTGTGAAGATTTCTGCTGCTTCCATCAACTTTTTTGTCAAAAGCTCTTCTTTCCATAAATAAGCATGGGCATGAGGTTTAGGTTCATGGTCCATCAGGGCGGGAATGGCTTCCCACAGAGGCCCAAGGTTATACTGCTGGATATCCTTTGTAAAATCTTTTACGATTGTACTGTTCATGTATTCCGATTTTTCAGCCATATTAATCCCTACTTTCTTTTTTATCTTTCCTCACTGGATTTTAGAAAGATTTCGCTTGATTTGATCATAGTGTCCTGAAACATGCTCATCGATGAAGTGATCCACAATATAAGAAACTGGTTTGTTTCCGAATTTAGCGAAATTCCGGTGTGGCGATTCTTTAGAGAGTGCTTCTTCTTCTAAATTCCCAAGCCTGCTCTCCACTTCATATTTAAGCTCCTCCACTTGCTTCAAGACATCATCAACATCAAGTTTGTCAATATCACCGACTGCTGCCAATCGGGCTGGATCTTGCAATCCACGCCCCCATTTGGCCCCAGGCTTTGCTATTACCGTTTCCACTTCACCTAACCAATAAGGAATGGCTTCAGCTAAATGGGAAAGTATCTGCATGATGGACCATTCCTCTTCTGTAGGCTTTAATCGGATCGTCTCTTCCGGAAGGTTTGCGGCTGTCTCAAGAATGTGGTCGATTGATTGTTGAACCGATTGGATTGATGTCCCGATCTCATGATAAGCCATTTTATTTTCCCTCCCCGACACGTCGAACACGGTTTTCAAGATAACCTATTTTGTCGATTTCGATTTTGACAACGTCACCATCTTTTAAGAACACTTGTGGATCACGGGCCACTCCTACCCCACCAGGTGTTCCTGTAAGAACAATGTCACCAGGTTCAAGCGTCATTAAATTCGATAAGAATTCAACTAAATATTTCACATCGAATACGAAGTTGGATGTATTCGTTTTTTGGCGTTCCTCACCATTTACAGTTAATCGGACATTTAAGCCAGATGGATCGGGTAGCTCATCGGATGTGACTAACCAAGGACCCATCGGAGCACTTCCTTCAACCGTTTTCCCTTGAAGCCATTCAAGTGTACGCCTTTGGATATCACGATACGTAACATCATTGGCAATTGTATAACCCGCTACATAATCAAGTGCATCTTCTTGTGAAACATTACGTGCCTTTTGTCCGACTACAAAAGCGAATTCCGCTTCATAATCCAGTTGTTCAGAAATCGGGAAAAACGGAATGTCATCCTGCGGACCGATTACTGTATTGGCGAACTTTGCGAATACCACAGGGAATGGCGGTAATTCGCGGCCCATTTCAGCAATGTGCTCACGGTAGTTATGTCCTACACAAATAATTTTACCTGGCTTTTGGACAGGTGCCTCAAGCTTTATATCTTCAATTGGATGTATCAATTTATGTCTGAATGAATCACGATTGTTAATTGCGTAGTCAGCAGCCTTTTTAGCGATGGAAAGGCTTTCATTCCCTCCCTCTAAAAATGCCTCCATTGTTGCAGGTACATATGCCTCAGCGATTTGTTCACTGCGAAGTTTCCCTTCGCTTTCCAGAAGCGCTTGATAGGCATAGTTCAAGTCAACTACTACATTATTCGGGTAAATTGCACCAATACGTTTAAATCCTTGAATACTGAAAGTTACTAATCTCATATTTCATTCTCCTTTATTAATCTCGATTTTTTAAAGAACCTCTTCTTGATGCCACGATCCTAATTTGCGGGATAATTCTTTTAGATTCACTTCACAAACCAGAATACGAATGACTGTGCATCTACCAATTTCACTTATAGATAACACTGTTCACTATTTATATAAATAATAACTTAATTTTCGGAATATTGTCAAGAAAGTATTGCAAATTTTTGTGCAAATGTTATCATCTACACCATTATGACTACTTCGGAATCAATAAAATGGTCCGCTAAAGTTATTTATTTAAAAGGAAAGTATATTGATAGCTTCAAGCAGCCTCCGGTTTTTCTTGCTAAATTTCATTTAAATTTTAAAGATTCTGATATACTAGACCTAAATTAAACTGATTAGGGAGATTGACATATGGAAATCGTAAAATCTGGTTCGACAATCCAATCATTACAAATAGGTATGGGCATTATCGATTTACTTGCTTCCCAAAGAAATCCTTTAAGATTCTCTGATATTCAAGAATTAACGGAAATAACGAAGAGTAATCTCTATAAATATTTGAATACTTTGACTCAACTCGGGTTACTTTATCGTGATAAGACAACAGGTATGTATCACCTTGGGAGCAAATTGATTCAATACGGCATGGCAGCCATCGGAAATGAGGACGTCACGAGCAGAATAACCCCTTATTTACAGGCAATCAGTCACCATACCTCTTGCACAGTCCTTTTTTCCGTCTGGACATACGATGGACCAATCACGGCAAAAATATGGAATTCCAACCAAAACTTAAACATCGGGGCCCAGTTAGGTACGCGTCTCCCCCCATCATCCTCTTCAGGAAAAGTATTCACAGTTTTTCAGGATCCTTCCTTGACAGCGGACTGGATTGAAAAAGATCGTCATGTTACAGGCTCGTTCCTTAAAGAAACAAATGAATATGATGAAATTCGGAAATACAAAATAGCTTTTGCCAAAGAGCCTCTTGTACCATCTGTTTCCTCAATGTCCATTCCAGTTTTTAATTATAATTCAGAATTATTGGGAGCGATCACTGCCGTTGGATTCACTGAAAGCATTCCAGATCATTACGAAGATCCCTTAAGCCATTATTTAAGAAAGAGCTATTTGGAAATTTCGAAAATTTTCGGTTTTACCGCTGAATAGAAAAAAGCAGGAAAAAGGATAGCGATCATTCCTTTTTCCTGCTTTTTAATTTTTCATGGCTTTCGCTGATATGTCCATATCCGGTTATGATTAGACGTTTCAGGAAAGGCATCCCCTGCATCAAGCTTAACCATTTTCGGATTCACTACCGTGCTGCCCGTTTCACCGATTTCTACATAGGTCCCATTATTAGGTGCCTTCTGGCCTGGCTTAAATTGACGATTTTGCCCCATAGATTTCACCCCTTTACATGCTTTCCTTGTTATTATTACCAGGTTACTTTCTTTCATGTCTGAAAAATTAAGGAATACAGGAAATTCGGCTGAATTAAAAAAGCGTCTGTTCTCTGAGCAGACACTTAGACTGATAGACCCAAGTATTGATCCATCCAGTTATTATTTCTCTAACTGCTACAAATAAAATCAAAAAGGTTTCGGAATGGGACCATTCCGAAACCTTTTTTTCTACAAACTGAGCGACTGCTCTCTAAGCAGACACTTTTTTGGTTAAGACATTAAATCCACTAGAACCGCCTTTTGGGCATGAAGACGATTTCCTGCTTGGTGGAAAACGACGGAATTCGGTCCATCGATGACTTCAGCTGTTACTTCTTCTTCCCTGTGAGCAGGGAGGCAGTGCATGAATAAATAATCTTCTTTGGCATGTTTCACAAGTTCACTATTGATTTGATAATCTTTAAAGGCTTCTAAGCGAATACTATTCTCGATTTCCTGCCCCATGGAGGTCCAAACATCGGAATAGACGATATCCGCATCTTTTATAGCTTCTGAAGCAGAGGTTGTCACCACAATTTCACTGCCAGTCTCTTCTGCCACTTTTTGAGCATAGGCAACGACCTTTTCATCAGGTTTGTAGGCCTCAGGACATCCAATGGAAAAATCCATTCCCATTTTTGCGCAGCCGACCATCAATGAATTGGCAACATTATTGCCATCTCCGATATAACTCATCTTCAGGCCTTTTAGCTGCCCTTTTATCTCGATGATCGTCAAGAAGTCAGCAAGTACCTGACAAGGATGTGCAAGGTCTGTTAACCCATTGATGACTGGGATAGAGGCATTTTCCGACAACTCTAGGATTTTTTCATGCTCGAAGGTACGAATCATGATTCCATCAATATATTCGGAAAGGACTTTTGCAGTATCGGAAATAGTTTCCCCGCGTCCAATTTGCAAGTCATTACCACTTAAGAACAAAGCGTGTCCGCCAAGCTGCATCATGCCAACTTCAAAAGAAACACGGGTACGGGTAGACGATTTTTCAAAGATCATCCCCAGCGTTTTCCCTTTTAAAGGAGTATATTCCTCGCCAGCTTGCAATTTGCCTTTAATGGTCTGTGCCAGCTTTAACAAATCCGCTATCGCAGTGGGTGTTGACTCCTTCATGGTCAAAAAGTCTTTTCCATTTAAAATCTTCGCTTGTGTCGGTGTCGTCATTGAACTCATACTTGTGACACTCCTTCCGAATATGATACAAGCCATTCCTGAAGCGAAATAACCCCTGGATCAGCATTTTCTAACGATTGTAGATAGGCTTTGAAAGTCTCTTCTTCCGTAAATGCCAGAAGGCGATATTTTGCTGCCATTAACCTTAGCTTCTTATCTTCTTCTGTTGTTCCATATGCCAAAACGACCGATGCATTCCCTTCATTTAACCATTTATCAAAATTTGAATCCCCTAGTGTCAAACCTGCTTCACTGATTTGCACTAGCAAATCTTCGCTTAATTTGACTGATTTGGATTGATAAACACCTGAATTATGATTAGCATTTTGAGCATGGAATACTTTTGTCAATGCTTCTTTTACCGTTACTCCGATGGCGATTCCTTCACCAGTTGATTTCATTTCCGGACCTACCTTTGAATCAAGGCCGCTTAGTGCAAATGTAGAGAATACTGGATATTTGACGACTGCATATGGAATTTCTTCCATTAAGCCCGTTTTTTCGAACACATTCGACAATGAATATTTCCCAAGCAATATTTTTGTCGCTATTTGCACCAAGGGTACATCGGTGACTTTACTGATGATTGGAATTGTCCGACTGGCGCGAGGGTTTACTTCCAATACATATACACTATTTCCTTCAATCACGAATTGAATGTTCATAAGTCCTTTATAACCAAGCTCGATTACTAGTTTTTTCGCATATAGGGTCATTTTATCTTTGATTTCATTGGTTAATGATTGGGCTGGCAGTAATGCCATGCTATCCCCTGAATGGACGCCTGCTTTTTCTACATGTTCCGCAATGATTGGAATATATACATCATTTCCATCAGCAATCAAATCGATTTCGGCTTCTTTCCCTGGAATATAAGAATCGATCAATACGGGGTATGCAAGTGCAGTCCCATTTTCCATTCTATTCAATAAGCTTTCCTTGGAGCGGATGATTTCCATTCCTTGGCCGCCAATTACATATGATGGGCGTAAGAGTACTGGAAAACCGATAGCCTCTGCACGGTCAATTAATTGTTCTTCACCATAAGCCATCGAACCCGGTACATGAGGAATATCCAGTTTTTGAAGAAGCTGATAAAAACGATCACGGTCTTCTAATTGATCGAGTGTATCGAAGGAAGTCCCCAACAAATTGATACCGTAATCTTCCAGACCTTTTGCCAGGTTTATCGCAGTCTGCCCACCAAATTGGACGATAACATCTTCAATACCTTCCGCTTCTATTACATTAAGAACGTATTCCAGAGTTAACGGCTCGAAATAAAGGCGGTCTGCCGTGGCAAAATCCGTACTTACCGTTTCCGGGTTATTATTAATCATGATCGTTTCAACATTTTCATCCTGGAGTGCATAAACCCCGTGAACGGAACAGTAATCAAATTCTATTCCCTGTCCAATCCGGATCGGGCCGCTGCCAATCATCAAGACTTTCTTTTTATCCGTTTTTTTCTGTTCGTTCTCACCGAAATATGTTGAATAGTGATAGTTAGTATGTGATTCGAACTCGGCTGCACATGTATCAACCGTTTTGTAGACAGCCGTAAGGCCAAGTGACTTCCGGTGCGCTCTCACTTCCAGCTCGCTTACATTCCATACGGAAGCAAGATAGCGGTCTGAAAAGCCCTTTTCCTTATATGACTGCAGTTCTTCCTTTGTTACCTGATCGATTCTCCTAGCTTCAATCTTCATTTCGTTTTGGATCAATGAATCAAAGGATTTAAGGAAGAAATAATCTATGGTTGTGGCTTCATGGATTTCTTCAATCGTCACGCCTTTTCTAAGCATTTCAAAAATGACAAATATTCGCTCATCAGATTTTTCGGCAAGCTTCACCCAAAGCTCAAGAACGGTTTTATTTTTCAGCGATGATAGCTGCAGTCCATTCGTTTTTAATTCCAAAGAATCGACGGCCTTTTGGACTCCCCCCTCAAAACTGCGGTGTAAAGCCAGCACTTCACCTGTCGCCTTCATTTGTGTTCCCAATTTGCGGTTGGCGGTCTTGAATTTATCGAATGGCCATCTCGGGAACTTCACCGCTACATAGTCAAGAGCAGGTTCAAAGCTTGAATATGTGCTTTTCGTTACAGGATTGACGATTTCCGATAAATGGTAGCCAACAGCAAGCTTTGCAGCTATGCGTGCTATGGGATAGCCTGTTGCTTTGGAAGCTAATGCCGATGAACGGCTGACGCGTGGGTTTACTTCAATTAGATAATATTGTTTGCTTTTCGGATCAAGTGCGAATTGAATGTTACAGCCGCCTATGATACCTAAAGCAGAGATGATTTTAATTGAAGCGGAACGAAGCATCTGAAACTCATCGTCCGATAAGGTCTGTGATGGTGCCACAACGATGGAATCACCAGTATGGATCCCTACCGGATCAATATTTTCCATATTACAGATAGTGATGCACGTATTGATGCCATCTCGCATTACTTCATATTCGACTTCTTTAAATCCAGCTATGCTTCTTTCAATCAAGCATTGTGTAATCGGGCTTTCTTGGAGTCCGCCCCGGACAAGTTCCTTAAAGGTATCCAATGAATCAGCAATCCCACCGCCAGTGCCGCCGAGTGTATAAGCGGGACGAACGATGATCGGGAAACCGATTTTTTCGGCAAAAGCTATCGCTTCTTCAAGAGTATGGACAATTGTACTGTCGGGAACGGGTTCACCTATTTCAAACATCAGCTCACGGAACAGTTCACGATCCTCCCCTTTTTTGATGGAGTCGATCGGAGTTCCCAATAATTTGACTTTATATTTTTCAAGTACTCCAGCATCATCCAATTGATAAGCAAGATTCAATCCTGTTTGACCGCCTAATGTAGCCAGCAGGCCATCCGGCTTTTCTTTGGAAATGATCTTTTCCAGTACATCAACTGTTAAAGGTTCGAAATAGACAGCATCCGCATTCATATCATCAGTCATGATTGTTGCCGGATTGTTGTTGACCAGTATGACTTTATATCCTTCTTCTTTTAAAGCGAGGCAGGCCTGTGTACCTGCATAATCAAATTCGGCGGCCTGCCCGATGACAATTGGCCCCGAACCAATCACTAAAATGGTCTGTATCGTGTTGTCCTTAGGCATAGGCTTTTTCTCTCCCGCTATAATCATTTATCATTTGTAAAAAGTCGTTAAAAAGAAGTGAACTCTCGATGGGTCCTGGATTAGCCTCCGGATGGTACTGGGTAGTGAATATTGGCAGGTTTTCATGCATAAGCCCCTCAACTGTGCTATCATTCACATTCCTGAATCTCACTTGAAGAGATGTTCCTTGTAAGCTCGGTTCATCAACCTCATAACTATGATTTTGAGAACTCATATACACCTGTTTCGTTTTCAAATCGACCACGGGCTGATTCGCACCCCGATGTCCAAACAGCATTTTTTTTGTATTTCCCCCAAAGGCTAGGGCCGTTAATTGATGACCGAGACATATGCCCATCGTCGGGAAATTCGTAATGACCTTCTTTATGTTTTCTAAAAGGTATTCAAGCTGTTTTGGATCCCCAGGCCCATTTGAAAGCAAAATACCATCCGGCTTCAAGTCCTTGATTTGTTCGAACTCAGTATCGAATGGAACGACTGAAACTCGGCAGCCTTGTTCAATCAAAGAATCCAATATGGATTTTTTATAACCGAAATCAATCATCACCACATGCTTGTCGCCTTCTCCAAAGCTCTCGACCACCTTTGTGGATACCTCAGATACATGGGCTGATAAACAAACCTGGCCAGGTTTGATAGAAAATTTTTCTTCGGCTGTGATGACAGCCTGCATGGAACCTTCCTGTCTTATATTTTTAACGACCGCTCTTGTGTCAACATGGCTTAAAAGCGGAATGTTCCACTTGTCTAAATATTCACCAAGTGAATATTTAGCTTGATAATGGGAATGGCTCATATTCCCTTCATATACAATAACACCGGCAACATGTGGCTTCTTACTCTCAAAATCATTTTCATTGATTCCATAATTTCCGATTAGAGGATATGTGAAAACGACAATTTGGTCCTTATATGAAGGATCTGTCAATACTTCTTGATATCCGGTCATCCCTGTAAAAAAGACAATCTCTCCATTGATTGCTTTTTCAGTCGATTTAGTCAGCAGTTCCCCTTCAAAGACGGAACCATTCTCTAAATATAGAAAGTTTTTCATGATCTTCACCTCTTTAGATGCTGTATATTTATATATAGAATAGCATAATTATTCATTTTGTTCTATAAAAATTCATTAAATTTAAATAGTTTGTTTTATTGCCAATATTTTTTTAATTTTACTTATCGCCATATCGATTTCCGATTCAGTAACTGTCAGAGATGGGAGTAAACGAAGCACTTTAGGACCTGCACTCAACACAAGTAAGCCCTCTTCTTGAAGTTCCATTAAAAACCCCTGAACATCCTGTTTGCATTCAATCCCGACCATCAACCCCAGTCCGCGAATCTCTTTAACTTCTTCCGATTCCTTTAACGCTTTTGCCAATTCACTCTCAAGGTATTCAGCCTTTTTCACGGTCTCTTTTAAAAACCCTGATTGGAAAATTTCCTTTAAAACGGATTCTGCTGCTGCAACACTAATGGGATTACCTCCAAATGTGGATCCATGACTTCCAGGGTTAAAGAAATCCGACAGCCTTTCCTTTCCAATCATCGCACCGATTGGCAGGCCATTTCCCAGCCCCTTTGCTGAAGTGATGATGTCGGGTTGGATATTAAAATGCTGGAATGCAAATGGTTTCCCTGTACGTCCTATCCCAGTCTGAATTTCATCAATGATAAGAAGAGCTCCGTGTTCTTGGCATTGAGTTTGAATCGCATCCAGATAGGATTGCTGTACAACATGGATGCCGCCCTCACCTTGAACTATTTCAATCATTACAGCCGCCGTATTTTCATCTATGGCTGCTGTCATGGCATCATTATCATTAAATGGAACATACTCGAATGAAGCTAGCATCGGTCCGAAACCAGTCTTTATTTTTTCCTGTCCCGTTGCTGCCATCGTTGCAAACGTACGGCCGTGGAAAGACTGCAAACATGTGACGATTTTGCTTTTCCCAGTAGCTTTACGCGCTAGTTTGATAGCTGCCTCATTCGCTTCGGCTCCACTGTTAGCAAAAAATACCTGGCTTAAACCGGAGGCATCTGCCAGCATTTGTGCTGTCCGTTCCTGTATGGAACTTTGAAACATGTTCGATACGTGCCAATATTTATTAAGCTGTTTGGTGACTGCCATTTTTACCAACTCGTGGCAATGACCAAGATTCAAAACCCCGATTCCGGATGTGAAATCCAGATACTCTTTACCTGTTGTACTCGTAATCTTCATTCCTGACGCTTTTCTAGGCTCAATGTTCCACCTTGCATATGTTGGAAATAAAGAACTCATTGAAATACCCCTTCTTCCTGAAGAAATTTCGTACCGATGAATTGTCCGCCTTGATAAAAATGATCTTTTCCACTAACGATCATCACTTCTTCAACCCCTTTATTCAGCACCGATAACGCAGTATTGACTTTCGGAATCATTCCTCCATGGATACTTCCATCCTTTATCAAATCCTTCGTTTCCGTTTCAGTCAATTCCTCAATGATCTGTTCATTCTTTAAGACCCCTTTAACATCGGTCACAAATAAACACATGTCTGCAGATAGCGCCTTCGCTACAGACCCAGCGGCCATATCAGCATTCACATTTAATTTAGTACCTTCTTCGGTAGTTGAAATTGGCGTCAATACGGGACAATAACCATTTTCGAATAATATCCCAAGTAATTCAGTATTGACTTTTTGTATCTCGCCTACAGCTCCAAGTTTTTGTTCATCGATATACTCACCTGTGAGAATCCCGCCGTCAGAACCACTTAAACCGACAGCCTTAATTCCGTGTGCTTCCAATTTATGAACGAGACTGCGGTTAGATTTGCCTGCCAGCATAAGTTCCACAATTCCCATCACTTCAGAGGTCGTTTTTCTTAAACCATTTTCAAAGACTGGTTCAATTTCATATTTTTCAAGCATCGAATTTATATCAGGGCCGCCTCCATGAACAAAGACAATTTGGTAGCCACGGTTTTGTAACTCTATAACACTATTGAAAAACGACTCCGATAACTCATTGATGATACTGCCGCCGCACTTTATGACTAATATGTTCATTATTTTCCCCCCTTACGAACGATAGCTTCCGTTTATTTTTACATAATCATAGGTTAAATCGCAGCCCCATGCCGTTCCGGATTCATTGCCATCTTTCAAATAAACATGAATGATGATACTTTCATTTTCCAAATATGCTTTGGCTTCTTCCTCAGAAAACAGTACTGGCTCACCATCTTTAAGTACGACAATATCACCAAAAACAATCGTCGTTTGATCCGGATTGAATCCCACTCCGCTTCTTCCCATCGCCGCAATGATTCGTCCCCAGTTTGCATCCGCGCCAAAAGCTGCCGTTTTCACTAGATTTGATCCAACGATCGTCTTCGCCATCATTTGTGAATCTTGCTTCGTAGGCATGCCATGAACATTCACTTCTATCAGTTTTGTGGCACCTTCTCCGTCTTTCGCAATTTGTTTTGCTAAATTTTCGGATGTTTGTTTTAATAATTCCAAGAAGACAGACCATTCTGGATGGTTAGCTGTCAAAGGTTCATTTTTCGCTTCCCCATTCGCAAGCACTAACACCATGTCGTTCGTTGAACAGTCACCGTCAACCGTAATTTGATTGAATGTATCGTTGGTTATGGAAGATAGTGCTTGCTGTAAATCATTCGGTTCGATGACGGCATCCGTTGTAATGAAACCGAGCATTGTTGCCATGTTTGGATGAATCATTCCCGAACCCTTCGCTGCTCCGCCCATTTTCACGGTTTTACCGTCTATAATTGTTACATAACCACAGCTCTTCGTTACAATATCCGTTGTTAAAATGGCGGTACCAAAATCATCGGCAGCTTCAGGTGAATTTTCTGGCTGCAATGACTCTATCCCTTTTCTAACTTTTTCCATTTCCATGAATTCCCCTATTACTCCGGTAGAAGCCACTGCAAATGAATGATCCTCCATACCGAACTTTTGAGCCGCAAGCTTCCTCATTTCATATGCATCTTTTAGACCCTGTACTCCTGTACAAGCATTCGCACAAGCACTATTCACTACAATGCCGTGAAGTTTTCCAGAAGCGGCAATGCTATCTTTCGTTACATTGATTGGAGCGGCTTGAACAACGTTTTGTGTATAAACCGCGGCGGCCGACGCTGGAACATCGGTAAAAATGATGCCAACATCCTTTTTGGAGTAGCGCAATCCTGCATGGACACCTGACGCTTTGAATCCTTGAGGCATTAAAATGTTTCCTTCTTGAATTTGTTTAATTTCTTCAACTGGCTGTAGTGTATTCATTATTTCCCTCCAAAGTTTATGGATATAGCGGACTGTTCCATAGTCCTGCCGTTTCTTCTAGTCCCATTAATATATTTGCATTTTGAATGGCCTGCCCTGCAGCACCCTTCACTAAATTATCAATAACCGAAACTACCGTTACCCTACCTGTTCTTTCATCATATGCGACACCAATGTCGCAAAAGTTCGATCCATATACCTGTTTCGTGGATGGGAAGCGATCGAGCGGCTGTACCCGGACAAAAGGATGGTTCTCGTATACTGTTTCGTATAAATCCTTTAATTCAACATTTGAGGTTTCCCGATTTACCTTTATATACATCGTTGCCATAATACCTCTTGTCATTGGTACCAGATGGGTATTAAAGGTAATAGGTTGTAAATCAGCTGACCATCGTCCAAGCTGTTGTTCGATTTCCGGTATATGTTGATGTTGATTTACCTTATATATCTTAAAGTTCTCATTCATTTCACTATAATGTGTAACGGCCGAAAGTGATTTACCCGCCCCTGAAACCCCGGATTTTGCATCGATGATCACTTCTGCAGCTGCTCCGGCCAATCCTTCTGTGAATAGGGGGGCAAGGCCTAAAAGTGATGCGGTTGGGTAGCACCCTGGATTTGCAACAATCGCCGCTTGCCTTATCGCTTCAGCATTCCATTCAGCCAAACCGTATACGGCTTCTTCAATAATATGCTGTGGCGCGGCTGTTTTTTTATACCAGTGTTCATATTCACCTGGGGTTTGAAGCCTCAGGTCTCCTGATAGGTCGATTACTTTAATGTCAAGGTCCGAAAATTCCGAAATCAATTGTGAGGAAACACCAGAAGGAGTTGCAAGAAATACAATATCGGATTTTTTTGCAATCGCCTCCGGATCAATTTCTTCTAATTTATCTTTCATATGCATTAAATGTGCATTTTCTTCATATAAATTTCGACCAAATTGGGATGAAGTATGCAAAGATTTTATCTTGAATTGCGGATGATTATTCAAAAACCTTATTAGTTCCACTCCTCCATAACCCGTTGCACCTACTATTGATACGTTCATAAAACCATCTCCTATATTTCAAGTACCTGTCATTCTTTGATTATACTATTATATGACTGAATAAAAATAAAATCAAATGTATTTTTATAAATTTCTAAACTTAACTTCCAAATGAAAAATTACCCATTTAAACTTCTATAATTATCCAAAGTTGTTGACTACTAGTGTTTTTTCCGTTTAAATCAAAGGTAGTGTAATAACGGTATTTGAAAGGTGGTCATACACATGAATGGTTTTTCGTTATCTAATCGGCTGCATGCAATTTTAGATAAGAGACAGCAAATTAAACATTTGGAAAAAGGGTGCTTCCTTTTTCAGGAAAGCACCCCAGCAAGTGATTTGTATTATATTTTGAAAGGCAAAGTAGAATTGAGTAAGGTTGTTCCCGACGGCCGGGAATTAACTATACGAATTTGTTCGGAGAATGATTTGGTTGGGGAAACAGTCCTTTTTTCTCCAAATCCTAAATATATGGTGAATGCAAAAATGTTGGAAGATGGAACTGTTGCGGTTATTTCCAAAGAGGCATTAGAGGGGAAAATCGCCTCCGATAGCCAGCTTGCAGTTGAAATGATGACATGGTTATCCGCTCAAAACCGTAAAAACCAGGCTAAATTCCGCGATATGCTCCTGCACGGTAAGAAAGGTGCATTATACTCCACCCTCATCCGTTTATCAAATAGCCATGGAACTGAAGTTGAAGGCGGTAAAGTTATCAATCTTCCATTTACAAATCAAGAACTCGCCAATTTTTGCGGCACATCCCGCGAGGTAGTCAATCGGATGCTCGCTCAATTAAGGAAAAATAATGTCATCTCCATTAAAAAGGGCCGCATTACGATTCTTGACTTAGACTATTTGAAACAGGAAATCGATTGTGAAAACTGTCCAATAGAAAACTGTACCATCGATTAAATCCTCCCATAATAAGCAGCGAAATACATAATGCCTTACGATCATAAAATGATCGGATTAATTTTCAGGCTCATTCATCCCTAGGACCATTGAATTATTTTCATTATTATGGGATTCGAATAAAATAATTTCACAATCATCTAAAAATGCATAAAATAAGCATAAAAATCCTTTTAAGCAATTTGGCAAGCATCAGTTGCTCTTATCGACTATACATATTAAATGAAGGGATGGCATAGTGCCATCCCTTCATTTTTTTTCATTCATTCAGACGGAAGTCCTTATTGTTTTGTTACCCTCCAATGAATGACATTTCGATTTTTGCATGTTTCTTCAATGTCCCGGCTTCACGCTCATCTGAATAGCGGTCGTCCCTATGGTTCCAAAGCGATATGATGAATCCAGTCAATTCTTCATCTGTCATGTCGGAACGGATTAATGACTTCAAGTCTTGCCCCTTTCCATTGAACAGGCATGTATATAAACTTCCATTAGCTGAAAGGCGTGCACGTGTACAACTGGAACAAAAAGACTCTGATACGGATGTTATGAAGCCCACTTCTGCAGTAGTGCCCTTATAACGAAAGCGTTTTGCCACTTCTCCGAAATAATCTTCTTCAACCGGTTCAAGCTCGAATTCGGTTTGGAGCATCTCGAGGAGTTCTTTTTTCGTAATGACATTCTTCAGCTGCCAGCCATTTGTATGTCCGACATCCATGAATTCAATATAGCGTAATTGGACGTCCTCTTCTTTACAAAAACGGGCCATCGGCAGGATTTGAGATTCATTGGCTTCTTTTTTCACTACCATATTCACTTTAACGCCAAGCCCTGCTTCTTTGGCAGCAGCTATGCCTTCAATAACCGGCTTTATCCCGATATCTCTGCCGTTCATCTTCTTAAAAAGTTCATCATCGAGGCTGTCTAAACTGATATTCACCCTCTTTAAACCAGCTGCCTTCAAATTCGCGGCATGTTTTTTCAGGAACACACCATTCGTGGTCAATCCTATATCTTCAATACCTTCAATTTTAATGAGCTCTGAAATCAGTGTGGCAAGATCTCTCCGGAGTAATGGTTCCCCGCCTGTCAATCTTAGTTTTTTCACTCCTAAGCTTGCAAATATCTTTGAAAGCCTTACAATTTCCTCATAAGATAAAAGCTCACTTTTAGGCTGGAACTGAAAATTCTCATGAAAAATTTCAGCTGGCATGCAATACTGACAGCGAAAGTTACACCGATCTATGACTGAAATTCTTAAATCCCTTAGTGGCCTGTCCAATGAATCTTTTATATGACTGTTCAATTAACCACTCCTAGCCATAAGTATTAGAAAAAAACCAGACCATAAAAAGTGGCTCCATTGAATGGATTCACTGTTTTTTGACTGGCTTTATATTTCTATTACAACATGGTCATTATTTGATTCCTAATGCAATTTTAGCATACCTGGACATCATGTCTTTCGACCATGGCGGACTCCAGACGATCTTCACATCCGTTTCCTTGACTTCTGGAATATCTTCCAGAACCAATTTCACTTGATCGACAATCGTCCCAGCAAGCGGACAGCCCATTGAAGTCAATGTCATCGATACTGTAGTCAGACCTTCCTCATCCATATCCACGTCATATACCAAACCTAAATTCACGATATCTATACCAAGCTCAGGGTCAATGACCTGCTCCAAAGCCCCCAAAATAATGTCTTTTGTATCTTGATCCACTTCAATCACTCCTTTATGGAAAATTTCTTCCGTTTTAGATAGTCGTTGTCCATTTGGACCTTAACCTATCTCCGTATTAGAATCATAACAGATTTTGAATGAGCACTTAAGCTTTTTGCACTGTTGGCAGTAAATATTTCGCGAACCAGTCTGCAGTCATAAGCACGCCTTCTCTACTGACCCTATGTCCTGCCTTAGGGTCGAGGATAAAATCAATTCTTTCATTTGCATCATTATACCCTGCTTTGACCCCTTCATAAAAGTGATATGCATGTTGATAAGGCACAACTGGATCCTTAGCTCCATGCCAAAAAAGAAGCGGGCGGTTGGAAAGCTTATTTTGATTAAGACTCAAATCAAATGGCTTGAGCTGTTCAATCACTTTGGCTACTTCCTCATCAGTAGCGGGGAAATTAACTTTCCTTTTCTTAATCTCCTCCATTTGGAGCTCTGCATACGCGACATATGATGGGTTCCCCATTAAACTTACTCCGGCGGATATCCATTCATAAGCAGCCAGAGCCCCATTCGTAACTATTCCCCCCATGGAGGTACCCGCTACACCAATTCTGTCAGGATCAATTAATTTTCTGGATAATAAATCATCCTTCATCAAAGATATATCCTGGATGGTTTGTAAAACCATTTCCCAAAACCGGGGCATCATTTGAGAATCACTCAAACCAGCTCCCCTTTTCCCATGATGAATTACATCGGGAAGAAGAACACGAAACCCCTTCTCAGCCAATAAATAAGCATAGTGAAGATTGTGTTCCTTTGCACTTTGATAACCATGTATAAAAATAATAAGCGGCAATTCCTGATGGAAAGTGGTTTGCTCACTTAAGTGTAATACAGGAATATGTCCAATTTGCTCATTTTCAATTATTATCAATTTAACCCCTCCGGATGCTTTGTTACGATCTTTACCTAAAAGAAGTTTCACTACCTTCTCAAAAAGGCATAGGTTTCCTCATTCCATTCCTTTAAACCTATACTTCGCTTTAAGTATTATAATCCTGCATATTAATATCATACAGGAATGCATAAAGAATGAAAAAGATTTACATTTACTTTAAAATAGCCTTAACAATATTCGCATATAATGAAATAAAAAGAACAGAAGGTGTTTACATGACTGAGAAACATTTAATCGTCTTGGATCTTGATGGTACTTTACTTACAGATAAAAAAACAATTTCTCCAAGGACTAAACAAACACTACTGAAACTAAAAAAAGATGGGCATGAAGTTATGATCGCCACCGGTCGTCCCTTTCGCTCAAGTGAACTTTATTACCGGGAATTGGGATTGACTACACCCATCGTTAATTTCAATGGCGCTTTCGTCCATCACCCATTGCTGACAAGCTGGGGGGTATATCACTCCCCATTGGATATAAATGTTGCGAAAGAGATTGTTGAAGCGTGCGATCATTTTCAATATCACAACATCATCGCCGAAGTCCGTGATGACGTTTATGTCCATTATCATGATGAAAAGTTGATGGACATGTTCAATGTAGGAAACCCCAACATGAAGACGGGTGACTTGCGCAATTTCCTTCAGGATTCCCCAACTTCGATGCTAATTCATACAGATAGTGAATTTGTAGGCCAGATTCGCCAGCATTTATCCGATGTCCATGCAGAATTGGTCGACCATCGCCGCTGGGCAGAGCCTTTTCATATCATCGAAATCATTAAGAGCGGGTTAAGTAAAGCCGTGGGTCTAAAACGGGTATCCAACTATCTGGAAATTCCTCAAAACAGGATAATCGCTTTCGGTGATGAAGATAATGATTTGGAAATGCTCGATTACGCGGGAACCGGGGTTGCTATGGGGAATGCAATCTCACCAGTAAAAACGGTAGCAAATACAACTACATTGACGAATGAAGAAGATGGCATAGCCGTCTTCCTCGAAGAAAAATTCAATATAAAACCGTAAAACGACATTTTTTACCTTCATAATATCTCTCTTACAAGTTCAAACTAATATGGACAGCAGCTTCCTTCTGTTGTCGACAACGCTCAGAATCGGAGGAGATAAGTATGGGTAAAAGCAGTAAATCTAAACGATTTGTACAGCAGGGCAAAGAAAGTGTTGCCAGGCATGCCGAAAAAATCCCTTATCACACTACGTTTGAAGAAGCTGAAAAAGACAGGTTGAGAATTATGTCTGAACAAAGCTATGGTGGCTTCTAATGGGAAACAAATTATTCCAGAAAGCTAGAGAATTTGTTGAAGAAGCTCTCCACTCTGAGCATGATGGTGACCAGCATAAGACTGAGGATGTCGCTAGAAACGCTCTTTCATCGGCCTTTGCCAATACGACCGAGGCCGAAAAAGAACAACTGCGAGAACTCCAGGATGAACTGGAAAACCACTCGAAATAAAGTGAAAGCCTCCAGGATTCCTGGAGGCTTTCATTATGTTAAACATGAATTGTTATTTTGTTCCTTTTCGCCTTTTTGTCCAATTTCCCCGCCTTTACGCCCTTCTTCTTGTCTCCCATTTTTTCTTCGTTAGCCATAAGGTTTAATTTGGCGCTTCAATATAAGATTTAGCCGATTTGTACACGCAATAAACTTAAAACGCCGAAAACTTTCCTTTTGTAAAAGTGGTGTAATGGCCTTAATTGTTAATTTCATTCCCTGCGGAAGGTACCAACGATGCCTGAAGTTTCCATTATGTTTGTGAAAGCGTGTGGATCCACTTCCTTGATGATCTTTTCAAGGTCATAAAGTTCATACCTTGTAATGACAATCAATAACATTTCCTTATTTTCGTTAGTAAACGCCCCTTTTGCCGGAATCCTTGTAATTCCACGGACTAACTGCGCGTGGATTGCCTGTTTAAGTTCTTCGCTTTTCTTTGTAATGATCATCGCTGTAAGCTTTTCATGACGAGTATGTATCGCGTCCACAACACGGGTCGATGTGTAAAGGGTAACGAGTGTATACAAAGCTTTTTCAGGTCCATAAACAGCGCCTGCCGTAACAATGATCACGCCATTCAGCAGAAATAAATAAGTACCTACAGGTTTATCTTTCTTCCGTGATAGAAGCATGGCGATAATGTCCATTCCGCCAGTCGATGCACCGTACTTCAAGGTGATTCCCACACCTACTGCAGCTATGACTCCGCCAAACACCGCATTCAATAATATGTCAGGTGACCAGCGAGTAATCGGAATGACTTCCATAAAAAAGGACATCAAGACAACGCTGAGAAAACTATAAAAGGTAAAGGACTTCCCAACTTTTCGCCAAGCAATGATCGTTACTGGAACGTTCAATAAAAGCAATAGAATGCCTGTCGATACATCAAAAGGTGCAAAAGAACCTATCATCCTCGATAGTAGCTGAGCCACTCCTGTAAAGCCGCTTGCATATACGTTTGCCGGTATTAGAAAAAAGTTCATCGCGATAGCATTTAGTAATGCTCCGACCACAACTATGATAATTTTCTTCATTTCACCACTGTACATCCTAAAAAACCTCCATTTCACCCTTATCCTATTATCTTTTTACCCTTAATTATTTATTCTATTTACGTAGAGATTGAATTTTTACCGTTACGTGCTACACTAAAAAGTAGAGTGGTCACTCATTTTCTAAAAATTGTAAAAAGAAAGCAGGTGTATTATGGCTATCACAATTCTTGCAGATAGTGCATGTGATTTGCCATTGTCTTTCTATAAGGAAAACAATGTATCATTAATCCCTTTACAAGTCCATCTTGATGGGAGAAATTATGAAGATTTACTTACTATTAATTCTCACGAAGTCTATCAGGCAATGATTGAGGGAAAAGCCCCGAAAACATCGCAAGCTTCTCCAGAATACTTTATAGAACTCTTCACACAATTTGCTAAGGAGAAAAAACAAGGAATATATATAGCCTTTTCCTCTGAGCTATCTGGTACTTATCAAACGGCAGTGATGATTCTTAATCAGGTGAAGGAAGAATACCCTGACCTTGACATAGAAATCGTCAATACCAAATGCGCCTCGATGGGAGTCGGTTTAATTGTAAAGAAAGCAGCCGACCTAGCAGCAAACGGTGCCTCTAAAGAAGAAATCCTAGCTGACATCGAATTACGCACCAGACATATGGAGCATCTTTTCACTGTAGATAATCTTGAATATTTGGCGCGTGGCGGTCGCATCTCCAAGACCTCTGCCCTTGTAGGCGGTTTATTAAACATTAAACCGTTATTGCACGTTGAAGACGGAAAGCTTGTTACGCTTGAAAAGATACGCGGCAAAAAGAAATTGATTAAACGTGTAATCGAATTAATGCATGAAAGAGGCAAAAATTTAACAACCCAAACGATTGCCATCAGTCATGGTGATGATGAAGCAACGGCCTTGGAATGGAAGGAAGCCATTCAAAATGAATTCGGGACAACCGATTTCATGATCCATACAATTGGCTCCGTCATCGGTGCACATGCCGGTCCTGGTACAATTGCCCTCTTCTTCTTAAACGATACCCCTGAGAAATCATAAACATACATACTCCCTTCCATTATTGTGAACAATATATATTGATCATGATAATGGAAGGGAGTTTTCACTTTGTCAAAAACAACTGATAACAATAAAAGGCCAAAAGATAACCAAGCGATAAATGCTGAAAAAAATAGCGCATTTCAGGAAAACCTCACTGCAGGCAAGCATTCCTATTCGAAGAAAACGGACCATAAATGAAGCTCGGGGCTAGTCCCCTTGCTTTTTTAATAGGCTGTCACCGCTTTATCATATGATTTATATAGTTGTCTTCCCATCACACTTTCTCTATAATAAAGGAAATAAACCCTGCTGGAGGTAAGTGATGGCAAAGGAAAATTCATTTGATATTGTTTCGAAAGTAGACTTTTCAGAGGTAACGAATGCAGTTACCATGGCTATGAAGGAAATAAAGACCCGCTATGATTTTAAAGGGAGCATAAGCAGTATCACCATTGAAAAAGAAGACCTGGTTTTAGTGTCAGACGATGAATATAAGCTTGACCAGTTGAAGGATGTCCTCATTGGTAAACTCATTAAACGTGACGTACCGATCAAGAATCTGGACTATGGTAAGCTAGAAGGTGCTTCTGGTGGTACTGTCCGTCAACGGGCCAAGTTAATTCAAGGCATCGATAAGGAACAAGCAAAAAAGATCAATACCATCATTAAAAATAGCGGTCTTAAAGTGAAAAGCCAAATCCAGGATGATCAAATCCGGGTTACCGGCAAGAACCGGGATGATCTGCAAGGAATTATTTCCGCGATACGAGGCGCTGAACTGTCCATTGATGTACAATTCTTAAATTACCGGTAGTAATAAGGCCTCACCTGCTCAGGTAGGCCTTTTTTATATGCAGCTGCTGCCTCTATTGTTTGTTGATACCCTCTTTCCCCTCAAATGAATCTCCTTCATAGAACATGGAAAGACTAGTCATGTTCCCCTCGTTAAAACCTTAAATAATATACCCAAGGACAATTTTAACCATTTTTTACATGTTTTGTTTTTCCAAAAAGAAGGAATAGAAATAGTGTAGATAATTAAACAGGAGGCGTTTTAATCTTGACTAGTCAAAACCAAAATCAAAACAAACAAGGATTTCCACCTCAACATCAACAGCATCAGCCTGGTGTGGAAACAAAAATGGAACCAAACCCTGATTCAGTTAAATCTGCCTACAAAGGAAGCGGTAAATTAAAAGGGAAAACCGCAATCATAACAGGAGGAGACAGCGGAATAGGTAAATCTGTTGCCATTTATTACGCTAAAGAAGGAGCAAATGTGACAGTTGCATACTTGGATGAACACGAGGATGCTAAAACGACAAAAGAATTGATCGAAAAAGAAGGACAGAAATGTTTACTCATTTCCGGGGATATCGGTGATGAAGCCTTCTGCCAGGATGTCGTCAATAAAACGGTGGATGAATTCGGCGGTTTGGACATTCTAGTCAACAACGCTGGAGAACAGCATGTGCAGACAAGCATCCTTGACATTTCTGCTGAACAATTGGAAAAAACGTTCCGCACTAACATTTTCTCGTTGTTCCACTTAACAAAAGCTGCATTAAAGCACCTTAATAAAGGAAGCAGTATCATTAATACAACCTCTATCACAGCTTATCAAGGAAACCCAAAACTAATCGATTACTCTTCAACGAAAGGTGCAATTCTAGCATTTACAAGAGCCCTTTCGAACTCCATTTCTAAAGATGGAATCAGAGTGAACGGTGTTGCGCCAGGCCCTATCTGGACACCACTGATTCCTGCCTCATTCGGTGAAGAGGATGTTGCCAAATTCGGTCAGGATACTCCAATGGGTCGCGCAGGGCAGCCTGAGGAATTAGCACCAGCCTATGTATATTTGGCAAGTGATGATTCATCTTATGTCAGCGGACAAGTCATCCATGTAAACGGCGGGACCGTTGTAAATGGATAAGGCCTTAACTTCCTTAGCGACAAAAGCAGTGGACTTCGCAAATTGAAATCCACTGCTTTTACTTTTTTCAAGCAGGATATTTCCAGTTTAAACGGAAATATATGTATGAGAAGGAGTTTGTGCCATTTGAAAGATATTGTAGATCCATGGTTCACCGTTCAGGAATTGGACTCAGAAACGTTCGCAATTAGTGAATATGGTCATTGGGAGAACGTCCACTCCTTTTTACTACTTGGGGAGACCAGGGCTGCGTTAATCGATACAGGGTTAGGCATCGATTCGATTAAGCGAATTACGGACCAGCTTACCGATCTTCCTATTATCGTCCTGACCACACATGTGCATGCGGATCATATTGGCGGTCATGGGGATTTTGATACAATTTATGTTGATGGTGATGATGCCGATTGGCTGATCAATGGCATTAAAGGTTTGTCTTTGGAACAAATAAGAAAAGAAATGGCTCGGGATATCACCATACCCGTCCCGGAATCATTCGACCCTATGACATACAAGCCATTCCAAGGGTACCCTGATAAGCTCTTAACAGATGGGGAAACCATTGATCTTGGGAACCGCAGTTTAGGCATTTATCACACGCCTGGGCATTTACCTGGCCACATTTCTATTTTGGATAATGAAACAGGTTATTTATTTACTGGTGACCTGCTTTATTCAGATAAACCAGTTTATGCATTTTACCCATCGACAAGCCCTGAAGACCTTGTGAATTCGTTAGAAAAAATCGCTAAGCTCCAGGAAGTCTCCAAAATCTATGGCGGACACAACCAGCTCGGCCTCGAACCAAGGATTCTTGAGGTAGTCCTCGAAGCCATTCAATATCTTAAAGATAATAACTTAGTCAGACACGGAACCGGTGTACATACATTCAAAAGTTTCAGCGTGCAATTCTAGCAAAAGGGGTTAGGAGGTAACATTCCGAACCCCTTTTGAAATTCCCTTTGAATTTTGCTCAATATTAAGGAATTGGGTCTATACGAGCCCACTATGTTAGGCCATTTTGGACCTTGCCATGTCCAATTGGCCATCTTCTTTACATTCATGGCAGCGAAAGTGAGGACTGCCCGCAGAAAGCGAGCCCTACGTTCCAATCGACGTTCAAATTGTACAAGCCATAAAAAAACTGTAGACAAACTCGATTTTCATCGAGTTTTGTCTACAGACTGAAAGGGCATTACTTTTACGTAATGCCCTTTCGTTTAATAAGTCAGGGCCATCGCACCTTGCTTGATCGGTCTGCAAGAATGCCTTTCCACGAAATGATGTGGAATGATGGACCCAACAGGAGTATCTCCAGTTTGCAGCATTTGAATGATACCCTTAGCGGCCTGATATCCCAAATCGAAAATATTAATATCTACAGAAGTCAGGGCAGGCAATGATAGTTCAGAGAAAATAACGTTATTGAAGCTTACGATGGACATTTCTTCTGGAGTGCGAACGCCCATCTCGCGAAGTGAATGCACGATGCCAAGTGCCATAAGATCATCACTGACCACCAAAGCAGTTGGCGGTTCATCGATGGCAAGCAATCTTTTTGCAGCTGCTTGTCCACCTTCATGCAAAAAGTCTTCATGCAGGGTATATTCCCTCCTTCGATCGATCCCAGCCCTCTTCAAAGCCCGTTCATATCCTAATAGGCGATCGTGCGTCATCACAAGGGTTACATCGCCTCCGATGAATCCAATCCTTTCATGTCCTAGCTGAATGAGATAATCTGTTGCCTGTTCGGCTGCCAAGACATTATCGTTATCAACATATGTTATCTCCTCGAGAAAATCATAGGGTTTCCCAATGATGACAAAAGGAAAATCCCTTGCCCTCAAATAGGTCAGAATGTGATCGTTCATCCTGGAATACATCAGGATTATTCCATCCACCATCCCCCCCTGCACCATGTTTACGACTCCTTCGTAGATTTCATCTTCGGTTTTTCCCGTGCCTAGCAACAGGGAATAATGGTTTTCCTGAGCTCCCTCACTAAGACCCTGGAGAATCGTTGGAAAAAATGGATTTTGATAATAATCATTTGACGAACTTGGCAGGACCAAGCCAATGATCCTGGTTGATTGATTGGCAAGACTACGTGCAATGAAATTTGGATGGTACCCTAATTTATTCATCGCCTTACGTACCCTTACCTTTGTTTTTTCACTTATTCGAGGATTATTTGCAATCACCCGAGAAACTGTTGAAGGAGCAACATTCGCCAGCTGTGCCACATCTTTTATTGTGATGGCCATGCATTTCCCCTCTCCCCTCTTAGCCTTTATTGACTTCATTCCAAAAAAGGTGAATACCAATAAACACTTCACTAATAGATTTTATAATTATACATTTGTATGTATTCATAATACACTCAGTCCAACAGATATATCCATACTTTTTTTTTCCACTCGTCCATATTTCAGAAAATACTGACTTTTCCGTTTTTTCCACCCCTTTTTTTAAAATTAAAAAGAAGCTGATTTTGGATCAGCTTCTAAAAAAACGACAAGCCTTTTGGAAGGAAAGAAGTCAGACGACTAACCACATAGGGTTTTAAGGTAATATACAAGAAGTCATTTAAAGGTCAATAACGATAAATCCTCGTTTCATATGGCCGTAAATCAATAACGGACCCTTCAGGACAATCATCATAATTAGCTAGTAATAGTTCCAACTTACCCCAATGGGAAAGGTTGATTTGGTGGTGATTCATACTAAAGTTACATACTACCATCACTGAATTTTCATTCATACTTCTTGTATAAATATAAAGCTCAGGGTGATCTTCCCATAATAATTCATATTCCCCATAAACAAGGACCTGATGTTTTTTTCGAAGTTCAATCATCCTTTTATAAAAATGATAAATGGATGATGGGTCATTCTTCTGCTGTTCTACATTAATGGCGCGATAATTGGAATTAACCCTCATCCAAGGTCTTCCGTGCGTGAACCCACCATTTTCATTTTCATTCCATTGCATCGGGGTTCGTGAATTATCACGGCCGCTATGCCAGATAATGTTCATGATTTCATCATGCGGACGGCCTTTGGAGGTCTCAATCCGGTAAAAGTTTTTCATTCCAACATCATCATAATCATCAATCGAATCAAATTGGACATTCGTCATACCTATTTCCTGACCTTGATAAATAAAAGGTGTCCCTTGCATGAAAAAGTATAGAGCCCCAATCATTTTTGCGCTTTCCAACCAATATTGATGATCATTTCCCCATGTCGATACACTTCTCGGCTGGTCATGGTTTTCAAAAAACAAAGCATTCCAGCCTTTGTTTTTCATCACTTTTTGCCATTTGGTCATTGTGCGTTTTAACCCCTGAACATCAACATCGTGATTCTGTCCCCTATTCCAAAGTCCAAGATGTTCAAATTGAAATATCATATTGAATTTCCCATTCAATTCCCCAACCCAATCTTCAGCCTGCTCAATCCTGACGCCATTGGCCTCACCGACCGTCATGATATCATACTTAGAGAAAGTCTCTTCTTTCAACTCCTGAAGGTAATCCAGAATCCCATCCTGATTGGTGTGCATTTCAAACGCAGGTACATACTGATGCCAATAAGGATTGGGCATATCCGGCAAGCCCTCACGCTTATGAATATGAGTGATAGCATCAATCCGGAAGCCATCAATTCCCTTGTCGAGCCACCAATTTACCATTTCATACAATGCATGTCGTACATCAGTATTTTTCCAGTTTAAATCTGGCTGTTTTTCGGCAAATAAATGTAAATAGTATTGATTGGTCCTTTCATCGAACTTCCAGGCACTTCCGGAAAAGATACTTTCCCAATTATTAGGCTCCCTTCCGTCCTGACCATCCCTCCAAATATACCAATCCCGTTTAGGATTATCGCGGGACGAACGTGACTCGACGAACCATGGGTGCTCATCACTTGTATGGTTCAAAACAAGATCGAGTATCACCTTCATCCCACGTGCGTGAACATCTTTCAATAACAGTTCGATATCTTCGATTGAACCGAACTCATCGGATACGGCCTGATAATCACTAATATCATAGCCATTATCAGCATTGGGGGACTTGTAAAATGGACAAATCCAAATAACATCTATCCCTAATTCCTGCAGATAATCGAGCTTTGAAATCAATCCTTTTATATCTCCGACGCCATCACCATTACTATCCATGAAACTGCGCGGGTAAATTTGATAGCAAACCGCTTCTTTCCACCAGGTCTTATTCATGCTGTACCCTCCCGATCCTGTTTTCCACAAAGCCTTAGGGACAATGTTTGGCAGCTACCGACATCGAGAGGTATATGATTATTTTGGTTGGTTCCGTTTTGAACGCTTAATAACCAAAGCAATGAATATACCAAAAATGAGAAGAACCAATCCTATAACTAACAGGTAAGGAATATTAATAATCGACTTAGGTGAAAGTGTGTAGACTTCCGTCGTCTCCCTGTCGATTACGATAGAGTAGCTGTTGTCCTTACTGCGGACCAGATCCCCATTCAGCATACCTCTCAACTCTTTATTCTTTTCAAGTTCCTTTTCAGTAAGGTTTATCGTTTGAGTTTCAGTCGTATTGTTCATGGCGACGACAATCGTTTCATCATCATACACACGCTTGAAAACCGAAGCTCCACCTTTTTCATATAAAAGCTCCAAATCCCCTTTTATCAATGCTGGGTACATGTCTCTGAGATCGGAAAGCTTTGTTATATATTCGACCAATTCCTGTTCTGTCTTAAAATTCATCAATTTATGATTATCCGGGGCACTATCGCCATTTAAGGCTATTTCCGATCCATAAAATACGATTGGCACTCCTGGCACCGTATAGAGATATGACAGAGCCATTTTCCATCTGGTACCTGGATTTTCGTTATGATCGGCTGCATCCTTAGTAAATCGGGGCATTCCCTGAGTGTCCATGAACAATGCCTGAGGAGCATTTCCCCCAAATTCATCTTCACTTTTCGCAAATGCATTAAAAACAGGTTTAAATTCTTTATCGGGTGCAGCAAATGCTTTCCGTAGCTCGACATTTTGCGGATAAGCCATAAAAGCATCGATACCCGTCTGCTTGTAGCTTGAAATCAAATCGGCATCACCTTGTACATCTCCTATTGTATAGAAGTTTGATTTTTCAGATTTGACTGCATCCACAAATTCCTTCCAAAAATCTTTTGCTACGTATTGGACTTTATTTAAACGGTATCCATCAATATCGGTTTCCGTAATCCACCATTTGGCCGCATCAAGTAAATATTTCCGCGTTTCATCATTGTCTTGATTCAAATCCGGAAGACCATCAACCCATCCTGTTTCCAAATCATCCTGATTTCCGTCCTTGGAAATCTTTTTTTCTTCATGGAACCAACCTTGTTTTTCAGGGTCTGTCAGCCATGATGATTCAGGACCCACATTATTAGCTTGAAAATCAATGATCACCTTCATATCGCGTTTATGTGCCTCATTCACGAGTTTTTTAAACTCTTTAATTGTCCCATAGTGTTTATCCGTTTTATAAAAATCGGTCACCCAATCACCATGATAACCATTTTCATCATTAGCGAAAATCGGTGAAAGGATGATAGCGGTAAAACCCATATCTTTTAAATAATTCAGTTTCTTCGTGACACCTTCAAAATCCCCACCATTAAACGCAGAAGGGTCATTGACATTCGCGTCTCCATTATTTTGTATATTACCATCGAAAAATCGGTCGACTAATAATGAATATACGATTTCATCCTTCCAAGTTCGTTGTTCTTTTTCAGCTGCTCCTACTGGAATGGCGTAAAAAAGAAGCAACGGAATTAAAGCGAGTGATAACACTCTTTTTCTCATATCCGCTCTCCTCCTAGCTATCTCTTTACGCCTTTAAGATTAGCCTTTTGCCCCCTTAACGTCAAATCCAAATTATAAAAAACTTTACACTAAAGGGACAAATTGGAGCTACTGGTTACGCTTAATGAATGGAATAAGCAGAACACGATTTTAACGTTCTTTTTTTATCGTCTTCACAGCTTTATCCAAAGCCCTTTTTGGTTTTGCTTTTTCAGTGGATATATCTTCCATGGCAGAATTCATCGGTCCCCATACCTTATTCATTTCCGGAATATTCGGCACAGGTTCAGCGTATTGTATTTGTATGCTTAAGGCTTGTGCCCTTTTATCTTCATTGATTGCTGGGTTTTGTTTGATTGCCTTATTTGGGGGGATTTCCCCTGTTTTTTCATAACGCTGGATTGCATTATCATCGTTTGTCAAATATTCCACTAACTTCGTAGACCAGTAAGGATGTTTAGTGAATGCTGTTACATGCCAGCCTTTGATTTCCATGAACGTTTTCATTGGCTGACCATTTGGCAATTTTGGCAAAGGGGCAATTCCTGTATCCTTTCTCTTGGAAAATGAGTTACCGTCACTCATGAAAGAAGCCAAATTCCCTTGATCAAATAACTTCCCGATCGCAGCCTCGTCGCCTTTTGGAATCAGATCCGCTTTATACCATTTTTGGATGTACCGAGCCCCTTTTATTGCACTCTTATTATTCAAACCAATGTCCGAAGGGTCCAGATTTCCATCCTTATCTCTAAATACATAACCTCCCATTCCAGCCATCACTCCATACGCATCATGGAAATCATTCCATTTGGCATAGTAACCATACACTTTCCCTTTTCTTGATTTCTTCGCCATTTTATATAGGTCATCCATCGTTTCAGGAGCTTTAGCCATCAATTTTTTATTATAAATGAAAACGGAAGTGTTCACGGATTTCGGCAATCCAAATACCTTATCCTGATACATTTCCCCCCTGATTGAAGATTCAATGAAGGCATTTATTACTTCTTCATTCACCTTCACTTCCTGAATTAGGCCTTCCTTCACGATACGCCCGACTTTGTCATGGGAAAAAGTAACAACATCCGGGGCTTTTCCGTTTCCGATTGGCCCATCACGACGAAGCCGGTGATACATCTCGGTAGCTATTTCCAGCTCTTTATGCTCAACTTTGATTCCATATTCTTTTTCAAATGCCTCAATTACTGGCTTTAGGGCCTCGGCTTTACCTTTTTCCTCCCAAATGATCAATTTTTTCGGCTTCGCTTCATTACTGGCTTCTTCGTTTTTCTTATTTTCTTTCACTACTTTATTTTCCAAATCTGAACTGGATCCACAAGCACTTACAATAACGATCAAGAACATGGACATGAAAAAATGAAAAATCAGCTTCTTCATTTTTATTCTCCTTTTTAAAATGTTTATTTTATCATGTCCAAAAGCACCAAATAATACTGTTTTTCAGTTCAGCCAATCAAACAAAGTTCCTAAATGAAAGCGGCACCAAACCTATTGTTATCATTATATGAACAGCTTTGGTTTTTACAACATTTTCCTCGACGTATTTATTTCCTTGTAGTGATGAACACTTTTTGTTATTTTTTAGTTAATAAGTGCTTCTTTCAATTAAACTTGGGTATATGACCATATTGAAAAAAACACTTAAACCCGGCTAATTATAACTACATAGAGCCCTCCCTCATAAACAGCCTGAAGTTCCCTTTTTCAATTCACTTCCTCAAATACTTATAGAATTGGAGTGTTTTCAATGGAATTTTCATCCATACACCATAGACCTAATGACAATTATAGCTATCCCATCAACACGGAAACCCTACATATCCGCCTGCGTACGAAAAAACAAGATATCTCCTCAGCCGGATTGATTTTTGGGGATCCATACATTTCAGATAATGATGGTCAATGGCAGTACGAAGAACTTCCCATGAGTTTATCAGGCAGCGATAACCGTTATGATTATTGGCATATTTATGTGAAGCCCCCCTACAGAAGAATTCGATATGGGTTCAAGGTATCCTCAGAAGATGAAAGTGCCATTTACACGGAAAAGGGTTTCTTTAAAGAACCCCCCAGAGATCCTGGGAGCTATTTCGCGATTCCTTATCTACATCAAAATGAAATATTCGGAGCACCAGAATGGGTCAAAGATACGATTTGGTATCAAATTTTCCCTGAACGATTCGCGAACGGAAACCCAGACAATGATCCGGAAGGTGTGATACCTTGGGGAAGTGAAGAACCGGCTGTGGATAATTTTTTTGGCGGGGACTTCGAAGGAATCATTGAACATTTGGATTACTTAGAGAAGCTCGGCATCAACGGAATTTATTTCACGCCAATCTTCCATGCCTACTCCAATCATAAATACGATACGATTGATTATCGGAGTATCGATCCGCAATTCGGAACGAAGGAAACATTGAAAACACTAATAACCGAATGCCACAAACGGAATATCCGGGTCATGCTGGATGCCGTTTTTAACCATAGCGGCTACTATTTCCCCCCTTTTCAGGATTTACTCGAAAAAGGGGAGAAATCAAAATATAAGGATTGGTTCCACCCACACAGCTTTCCTCTTAAAGGAGGGGAAAGGCCAAATTATGAAACATTCGGTTTTTTTGAATCGATGCCAAAATTGAATACTGCGAATCCTGAGGTGAAAGAATATCTGCTCGAGGTCTCGGCTTATTGGATCAAGGAGTTCGATATAGACGCCTGGAGGCTCGATGTGGCAAATGAAGTCGATCAGCCATTCTGGCGTGAATTTCGAACAACGGTGAAAAATATAAAGCCTGACCTTTATATTCTTGGGGAAATTTGGCATGACTCGATGCCATGGCTTCGCGGCGATCAGTTCGATGCGGTCATGAATTACCCGTTTACCAACCAAGTTTTTCGCTTGGTCGCTTCACAAACCATCAATGCACGCGAGTTCACAGAAGAAATGACAGCCATCTATCACAGTTATCCTACCAATGTTTTTGACGTGACATTCAATCTTCTTGGAAGCCATGATACACCGCGGATTTTCACGGATTGCGGGGAAGATCTAGCTCGAACCAAGCTCATCCACGCAATCCTTTTGACATTCAATGGCAGCCCTTGTATATACTATGGAGATGAAATAGGCTTAACCGGAGGCATGGATCCGGGGTGCCGAAAATGCATGGTCTGGGAAGAAGAAAAACAAAATACCGAGCTTTTCAATGAAATTAAGACATTGATCCTCTTGCGAAAAGAAGAACGATTACTTGCCAATGACGGAAAGTTCAAATTCCTTGATACAGCCGGAAATGAAAATATTGTGGCATACCAAAAGTATAATGGAGAACGTTCTGTCCTGATCCTCATCAATCCGACGGATGTCCAGCAATCCTTTACCCTACCTTTTGATTTGAAAGGACGTACACTAACCGATTTAAGAACAAAAGAAACCACACAGGAAAGTAAAATTGAATTGGGCGGTTATCAATATAAAATTCTCGCATTCAATCATTGAGACAATGAAAACGGGGCAATGAAAATCATCCGCCCCGTTTTTTCAATCGATTATTTGGATATCATATTCTTTGAACCATACATGGGTTTGTGCTAAGTGAGCGAGCAACTGTGGACCTGACATCAATTGCCCGAACCATGGCACTTTAAAAGCGGCACCTTTGGAATCTACTATATCCGTGAGCTTCTGTTTATCAAAGAACTCATGCAGGACCGAATTTTTATCCTTCAGCAAGTCCTTCAACAACGCCTGCACACGGTCTGTATATATAGGGTTATGGGTTTTTGGGTATGGACTTTTTTTGCGATACAATACCTCATCGGGTAAAAGCCCCTCCAACGCTTTCCTCAGAATACCCTTTTCACGGTTGCCTTCCATTTTCATTTCCCAAGGAATGTTCCATGCATATTCAACAAGGCGATGATCGGCAAATGGGACGCGGACCTCTAGACTGGCCCCCATACTCATCCGGTCCTTCCGGTCAAGAAGCGTCGTCATGAACCATAATAAATTCACATAGAAAAGCTCTCTCCGCTTTGCTGCCACACCATTTTCCCCTTCCAATTTGGGCGTTTCGGCAAGGGTGGTAAAATAGGCTTCCTGCGCATATTCCTCAAGCTTCAATTTCTCACGCCATCCCGATTTCAATAAAGACACCCGCTCATCGGTCGATCTCATCCAAGGGAATCCGGCACGATTCAAATCATCCTCACGATGAAACCAAGGATAACCGCCAAAAATTTCGTCCGCACACTCGCCAGACAGGCCTACGACAAAATCCTGCTTGATTTCCTTACAAAACCAAAGTAAAGAAGAATCGACATCCGCCATGCCTGGAAGGTCCCTTACAAGGACAGCCTCTGTTAAATAATCCGTTAACTGCTCTTGAGTGATGATCGATGAATGGTGAACCGTGTTAAAGGTTTCAGACATCTTATTAATCCAATGCCCATCAGAGTTAGGCTGAAAATCATTTGCCTTAAAATAGCGTTCATTATCTTCATAATCAATGGAATACGTATGAAGCTGGCCTTTCCCTTCTTTTTGATAGACGTTTGCTGCAATGGCTGTTATGGCGCTTGAGTCAAGCCCTCCTGACAAGAAAGTACAAAGTGGAACATCAGATACCAGTTGCCGCGTCACTGCGTCCTCGACAAGGAAGCGGACCTTCTCGGCCGTTTCATCAAGGGTATCTCGATGTTCTTCGCTTTTCACATTCCAATATCTCCAAATCCGGAGGCCTTTCCTTGATAAGGTAAGCGCATGGGCAGGCCTTAGCTCCTGGATATTATGAAATACTCCTGAACCTGGCTTTCTGGATGGACCAACACCAAAAACTTCAGATAGTCCACTGCGGTCGATCTCCGTTTTAACATCGGGATGGGCTAGAATCGCCTTCAATTCCGATCCAAAAATGAACCCGCCGTCCCTTTCCGCGTAAAAGAATGGTTTTACCCCCATCCGATCTCTTCCAACGAATAATTTCTGTTCCTTTTCATCCCAAATCCCAAACGCAAAAATCCCATTGAACAAGTCAATGCATTTTTCTTTCCATTCTATATAAGAAGTTAGTAAAACTTCTGTATCAGAATGACCGTTAAAGGAATATCCTTTTAATAATAGCTGTTTACGAATATCCTCGGTGTTATATAGCTCTCCGTTATAACAAAGCGTATACCTGCCGTTTTCGTGATATTTCGTCATCGGCTGTTTTCCGCCTTCCGCATCGACAACCGTTAACCGTTTATGACCAAAGGCAACATGGGCTTCGCACCAAACATTTTCCTCGTCTGGCCCCCGCTTTGCCAACGTTTTTGTCATGTTTTCCAGTGTTTTCGTTTTTGTCCGTAAATCTTTTTGAAAATGCACCCAGCCTGTTATCCCACACATTTTAAATTTCATCCTTTCTATCCGGACTATCAAAAAAATATTGGCTCCCTGTCTTAAAAAGATTTACAGTTCCATATTTGTAAATTCGAAGACCATTGCAAAGAAGATTTAAGTATCGATCAGCATCATTCCGTAAGACCCCCTGCCACAACGCCCGACGTTGTTAATGAATTGTTGAGCAAAGTATCCCGTGTTTAAACATAGCCTATGCAAAGACGGAAAGATGGTTATTTGTCCATAATATTTTAAAATATACAGTTATATTTTCATTGGATTTTGACTAAAAAGTAGGTGAGGATTCCACTATTGGAGGTATATGTATGAGTCAGCAACAACGAATCAAGTTAATGAACAGGCAAACAAGAGGCTTTACCGAAGGAACAGTGGAAAATATCAATCAACAATGGATTTTTTTCGATGATGAAACTGATGAGGCGTGCTCCATTGAAGACCACGTTGATAGCATCATTGAAGTGTACAGGGGTGGGCGCTGGCGGCAAGGAGTTATTGAAGAAGAGGGAAAAATCCTGCTTCACCGGGAAATCACCTTCTTAAGGGAAAATGAGCCCATTCGGATTCGCAAAAAACTGCTCTACTCTTTTGAACGTTTATTGGAAGAATTGAACGACGATTCCTTTTTCCAATTTGTAACGACCTTGAATTCACTTGATTTTTCTATTTATGATTGTATATATAGCTATAATCAGCTCACTTTTTTAAGGGCAGTCCCTAACCAGTCCGGCGTGAATTTCTTCACCTTTGATAACGAGAGCCAAATATGTCTCGTTCAGCACCATTTTTCTTATGGTAAAAAAGATCACGATCGTTTTGAATTCACACTTAACACTGGAAAAAGGATCGTCATTGAGAAAGTGAATTCACAATAACTTGTAAAAAAACGGGTAAATGAGATTTCCTCATTTACCCGTTTCCATTCTGTATTAAAAAAAGTCCATTCCCTGTGGCAGGGAAAGCCCTAAATAAAGGACGAATACAAACGCAACGATGAACAATATCCACATGGCACCTGTGCTTTTCCCTTTTTTCGTACGGACCAACACCATTTCCATCGCCGCAATCACGATGATTCCGACAATCATTTTCACTGCGTAAAAACCAAAATCCGTGATCAGCATTCCGCCTGTAAGGAAAATCAATAGATAGAATAAACGTGTTATCATATGTAGCATTTTTGCTTTCGGATTTCCGCTTTTAAGCATCGAATATGTGACAAAGAAAAGAATGATTCCGATAACCCAAGCTGTAATATGAATATGTGTAGTCATTTTTTTGCCCCCTCGTTCAGTTTCCATTTCATCATATCATAGGCTTTTACAAAAAAACAAAACTAAGATTCAGCTGAATAGGTAAAATCAACAATTTAATGAACATCATTTACATTTCTTCTCATCTAGTCATCATCGACGCATAACCGGTTTTTTACCATATGTAACAAAACGCCATAAATATTCAATCGGTCCGTATTTATACAGACTCATCCACAATAAGGAAAGCAGCATTTGCAGGCAAAACAGGGCTAAAAGGAAAACAAATCCAGTCGTATATGAGACTGATCCATATAAACCAAGGCCATATGAATAAAAAATGGCCGTACATACGATCGATTGGAATAAGTAATTACTCATCGACATCCTTCCGATATACGAAAGGGACCGGAAAAGAAGGGAATCTCCTGCTTGTTCCGCCAAAAGCGCGATTGCCGTGATATAAAAAATCGTAAATAGCGGTCCGCCGAAATAATCCTGAACGAATATCGTACCAAAATGGTATACCGTCACATATGGCAGGATCTTAATCGGCAAACCCAACAGCAAGCTTACGATCAATATCGCTTTCAACTGTCGTTTATATTGATTAATATTTTGGAGAAAGCCTTGCTTTGCAACGCCTGCTCCAATTAAAAAAAACGGAAAAATCGATAAGAAAAGGATAATGGCATTAAAAGGGTTGTTCACCATATACCAATCTAGTGCCCTTTGAGTCATTATTTCCGTAAATGTACCAGATTGATAAACTTCCAAAGACTGCTTCATCATCGCTGAATCAGTCGTCATTTCCATTCCTTCCCTATCAAATATGCCCATTATAAGAAATAGTGAACCCAATATAGCAAAAGGCAGAACATAACAAACCGAGCCTAGCAGAATTAAAGTCCTGCCCTTCATCTTATAAAAAAACAAAAATGCAAACCCAAATACAGCATAATTAATAAGGATGTCCCCATGCCAGATGAAGAAGGCATGAATGCACCCAAGTACCAGCAGGAAACCTAGCCTTTTCGTAAATAGTATAGGAAATGAAATGCCCTTTTCTTCACTCCTAATAGCCAATATGACGGCCCCGAAACCGAACAGAAACGCAAATAAAGGATAAAAGCTGGCTTGTGCGGCTACATCACTGAATCTGTACAAAATCCCGTCCCATCCTTCGGACCATCGTTCAGCACCATCTATGTATAAGAGCGGGGAGTGGAAAGCAGGCATATTCACTAAAAAAATACCTAAAATGGCTAACCCACGTAAAACATCGATGCTTACGATCCGTTTACTTTCCTGTATAGGTACAAACGTGCCCTTCATAGATTCACCTCTCTTATCCATAACAGATTTAACACCACTTCTATAACCTCATTGCCTCATCTTTTACCACTGTTGCCACTTTTTGCTTTTTTATTAGTATGACAAACAAGCTACCCAATAAGCAAAAGATTCCTGCAAGGAAGAATGCCCATGTATAAGAGTAGAATATTTTGAAGAGAAGCCCCCCGCCATATGCCGCCACTGCTGCACCCGCCTGATGCGCCGCGAATATCCAACCGTATACAATCCCGCTTTTCTCCAATCCAAAGACTTGCCTTGAAATGCTTATGGTCGGAGGCACTGTAGCTATCCAATCCAAGCCGTAAAAAACGGAGAAGGTGATCAATAGCGCGATTGAGCCTTCTTTTAGCGCAAAAGGAAGCAATACGAGGGAAGCACCTCTTAGACCGTAATACCAAAACAACAACCAACGGTTATCAAAACGATCTGATAACCACCCCGATACAGTCGTACCAATCAAATCAAAGATCCCCATGAAAGATAACAGTGACGCTGCCATAACAACCGGTAATCCAAAACTAATGCAGTAAGAAATGAAATGTGTGCCGATCAGCCCGCTCGTTGAAAGTCCACATATAAAAAAACTTCCTGCCAATAACCAGAATTCCTTTACTCTCACTGCTTCAATTAACGACTGAAAAGCCATACCGATGGGGTTCTTCTTTTGGACTGGAACAGCCTTTTGGATTTCCTCCACTAATCCATATGGAAGAATCCCAGCTTCCTTCGGATCGTTTTTCATGAATAAAAGGATGATTGCCAGCATGATTAAGCTAAGGACCAAAATTAAACCAATCGCCCATCTAAAAGAGTAATTCTCAATGATGATTGCTAAAACCGGAAGTAAAATGAGCTGACCTGTTGCCGTACTTGCCGTTAGTATCCCGACTGCCAGCCCCCGCCTCCTCTCGAACCAACGATTTGCCACATATGGGCTCAATACCGTTAAAAACACTCCAGACCCCAAGCCAATGATAATCCCCCAAATTAGAATGAGCTGCCACTCATGCTCCATGAAAAAAGTGAGGAAAATCCCTGCCAATAAAGTTGACATGGCCAACACCATCATTTTCTTTAATCCAAGCACTTCAATTAGAGCAGCCATGAATGGACCCGATAAACCATAAAGAAAAAGACTTATAGCGAAGGCTAAAGAAATGACGGACCGGTCCCACCCGAACTCATTTTCAAATGGTACGATGAATACTCCTGATGATGATCTAACGATTCCGGCTACAATAATCGAGAAAAATGTAATGATTAGAATCACCCAGCTATAATGAATACGTTTCAATGTTCTCCCCCACAATCCAAAAGTAAACATGATGAAAAAAGAAAAATCATAATAATTTGAAATATTTTATAATAGTAACACTTTATCGTTAAACAAGAAGCTTTTTTATCGAAACAAATTCCAGTCATCATCTTAAGAAGTCAAAATGAATGATTTGATTATAATGGCATGAGTTCCTGTGGCTGTGATTACGAAAGGGGACATTCATCATGGTCAAAGGGAGCCCCCACCTTCATTTCCCGTCAGGATCCATATCACACCAGATCGAATGGACAAACCAAAAAAAACGCTGATCATTACTGATCAGCGTTAGCGAGCTCAATTGACGAATCTGCCTGTTTTCCCCTTAGATTCCCAGTAATCGTTACGAAGATGGATTTTTTGGATTTTTCCCGATGCCGTTTTTGGAAGCTCATCGACGAACGACACACTGGTGACTGATTTAAAATGGGCCATTTTTTCTCGTGTGAAGGTCTTTATATCATCCTCTGTTAATTCCACACCCCTTTTTAGCACAATGAAGGCATGCGGCGTCTCTCCCCACTTTTCATGCGGAACGGCAATGACTGCCGCTTCAAGAATGTCCGGATGTTCATAGAGTATTCCTTCCACTTCTATGGAAGAGATATTTTCTCCGCCACTTATGATTATATCCTTTTTGCGGTCAACGATATCAACATTTCCATTTTCATCGATTGTTGCCATATCCCCAGTATGCAGCCATCCATTTCTCAGTGTCTGGTTGGTCGCTTCTTCATTTTTCCAATAACCTAACATCACACCATGACTGCGGACGATGAGCTCCCCGATATCCACGCCATCACGGGCTACTTCCTCACCATTTTCATGTACAACCCTTACCTCACTGCCTATGATGGGATATCCGGCTTTCGCCTTCATTCTATATTTTTCCTTTTCCGAAAGATCATCGAATTCAGAACGAATCAGCGATATCAAAGTTACCGGTGTTGATTCAGTCATTCCATAAATTTGAATGAATTCCCAACCTAACTCTTTTTCTACCCTTGTAACGAATGCAGGGGGCGGAGCGGAACCCGCAACAACGATTCGGATATCTTGCTCAATCACCGGAACATTCCGTTCATAATATTGAAACAAAGAATTCAGAACCGTTGGTGCCATATGCATAATGGAAACCTTATGCTTTTCAAGTGCATCAAATATTGTTTCGGGTGTGGTTTTCCTCAAACAAATTTGAGTGGCACCATTTGCCGTATAATAAAATGGGGCACCCCAACCATTTACGTGGAACATCGGCAGTACATGCAAATATGTATCGCGGTCATTGACTCTGAAGTGATGCATCGCACCTAGGGCATGCAGGTAATTGTTGCGGTGAGTCAGCATCACCCCTTTGGGATTTCCTGTGGTCCCGCTTGTATAAAGAAGGCTCGAAACATCATTTTCATCCACTGACTCCCGATTAAAACTCCTGTTATCATAACTTTCCAGCCAATAGTTGTAATCGATTTCATTTATCTCTTCACCTTTATAATGTACAATTATGTGTTCCACCGATTCAAGTTCATCCTTGACAGGATAAATTAGTTGATACAATTCCTGATCTACGAAAAGAACCTTGGACTCACTATGGTTCAAAATGAATAAATAATCGGCAGGCTTCAAGCGGATATTCAATGGAACGATTACGGCCCCAAGTTGAAATACTCCATAAAAGCCTTCAAGCATTTCAATTGAGTTAGGTGCCAAATATGCCACCCTATCACCCTTTTTGACTCCAAGATCCCTTAAACCATTTGAAAGCTGGTTTACACGGCCGTTCAACTCTAAGTAGGATAAAACCTTGTCATCTCCAATGATGGCTTTCTTATCGCCATATAGTAAGGCTGCTCGATCTAAGAAATGCGATAATACTAATGGTACGTTCATTTCCTCACCCCTCATTTTATTTAAAAATTCTGAATTAGTAAACATTTTACCATATCTGTTCCCATTCATCCAATGACACTCTTACCTGTTATACAACAACAAATTGATAGGCAGATGAATCACATCAATCTTGAGTTGACATACAATACATTGATACTCCCTTCAGTGTAGGCTCATCGCCTTGATTTAAGGGTAAAACCAGAATAATAAAGGGTGATTTTTCTTGCCGGCCATCGTAGGAATCGTTCAAGTCATCAATGTCAGTAACAGTGGAGTTGTCCATGTTGGTGACGTCTTTAAAATTAGTCCATATTCCGTTGCGAAAACTTTTTCGGGTGCTGGCTCGTTCAATACAGGTGAATCCATATCACTATATAATGCCTATAGCACCACAAATACAAATGATACAGATGGTATTGATCAGCCACTGGTCTTAAATCTCTAATGTTTTTAAGAAAGGAGTCAGCATGATCTTTAATATTCACCAGACCATACAAATCAATATGATAAAAATTCAAAGTATCGCCAATTCATCCGTTTTTCAAATAGGAAGTGCCGGGGTGATTAAACCATATTCCACATTAGCCAATACCGGTGGATTCACTGAGCCTGCTCCCGGAGTTGAAGCTGATGTAACCCCATTAACCAGTTTCGTCCCATTTAATCGTCCTAATTCATAGGCATTCACCTATTTCCATACTTTTCATATACTGTCATAAATGAATTTATCATATTGTGAAGGTGAGGTGTTGAATCGTGAATCAGGATCTATATTCGTACTCCATCCAAATGCAGTGTTATCTTGAAGCCCAGGATAAACGGATCATGAAACTTGAACGCGAACTCAAACGCCTGACAGATGAACTTGCCCAACTGAAAAGCAAACCGCCAATCCATGTAGATAAAATTGAATATAAATTCGATCAGTTAAAAGTCGAATCTTTAGATGGAACGTTGAATATCGGCTTAAACCCCAATGATCTAAACAACATTGATGAATTTGCCGTCAACAACCAACCCGTTCCACCTGCACCGAACCTATTTCCAGGCAGAGAAATCGTTGTCCAGGAAATTCACAACGATATACTTTCAGACTTGGAAAATATGATCCACGATGCGGAAACCCAGTTAAAAGTATCATTGGAACCATCTTATCATGACTTCATTAAGCAGGACGTCGAACGCCAGCTTCATCAACGAATCAATATGTATTTCGATAATCTTAATTATGCGGAACGTGCACCAGAGCAACGGGATAATATCAAGGAAAAAGTCAGGGAAAAGGTTAAATCCGATATTCAAGCTGCTTTATTTCAATTCATTACCCATTCACAAACCGAGACAGGAGGAAATCCAAATGGAGTTTAATGTAATCAATCACCAGCTTTGCGTAGGTGATATTAAAATTATCGGTGTATCAAGCTCTGCTTTATTTCTAATAGGGGATGTGCAAACGGTCCAACTATCTTCCGCATTCGATACACCTCCGGAATCCCTTATCATCGGACCAACCGTCCCATTTGCTCCAAAAGGATAAAAGAGATGTTTTCAAGAACATCAAAAGTAAAGTCTTTATCTGCCAAGACAATCCTTTTTAGCTCCACCATGCAGATTGGAGACTGTTCTTATATTGACGGAAACTCATTTGCCTTGGCAATCCAGAAGAAAAGCGACACTTTCGATTCAGTGGATGTTCATTTCGAAGACTATGACATTTTTAAGAAACCATTTTATATCCCTAGATTGAATGAACCCGTCATATCAAGATTTTCAAATCCGAATCCTTTTATTCATGTTGGCAACATCGACGTAATCGGGGTATCATCTTCAGCTGTTGTCGGTGTGGGGAATGTCGGTCATATACGTATGGAATCCAGAGTGAAACACATTCGGGAGATTCCTAAAAAAACCGAAAAGACACCAATTGAGGATTCAACCCACACCCCTTAAATGTTAAAAGGAGGAATTTATATGCCAGCTATTGTCGGTCCAGTCCAAATATTCAATGTCGCGGATGGAAACCTGTTATTCGGGGATGCAGCCGTCATTTCGCCGAAGTCTTCCAACAAAACTGTCACCGGATCCGGTTCATCTAACACTGGTGCGATCGTCTTTACGGCCAATGGGCTGAATGGAAGCAATGTCCTTGATGTCAATGGGGTCGACCAACCCATTGCAGGGAATAATTAGTCAAAGAAAAAGTCTCCCATATCCGGGAGGCTTTTAAATTTGGCCTATTTTTCTATCATGTTAAATACTTGCTCCACATCTTTATCACCCCGTCCTGATAAATTAACGATCAGGATATCATCTCTTGTTAACTCTTTTGCTAACTTCATGGCGTAAACTAGAGCATGCGAGCTTTCGAGAGCTGGGATGATCCCCTCTGTTTTGGATAACACCTGAAAAGCCTCAAGAGCTTCTTCCCCTTTTACCGTCACATACTCCGCTCGTCCGCTATCTTTCAAAAAACTATGCTCGGGTCCAACACTTGGGTAATCCAAGCCGGCCGCTATGGAAAATGTCGGTTTTGGCTGCCCATGCTCATCCACTAACGTCAAACTTTTGAATCCGTGCAATACTGCCGGGACACCTTGCGAAATACTAGGGGCTTCAATTGGTTCTACACCAATTAAACGGACATTTTCTTCTTTGATATAATGTGCAAAAGCACCAATCGCATTGCTTCCCCCTCCTGCGCAAGCAATGATGGCAGTTGGGAGCTTTCCTTCCTTTTCAACGATCTGGCGTTTTGATTCTTCACTTATGATTGCTTGAAAATGCTTAACGATCGTTGGATAGGGATGCGGGCCCACTGCTGAACCAAGCAAGTAAAAAGTATTTTCATAGTTTTGCACCAAATCATTTAATGCCTCATCAACGGCATCCTTTAATCGCCCCTGTCCCTTTTCGACCGCTACAACTTTTGCCCCCAACAATTCCATCCGAAAGACATTCAATGCCTGCCTCTCCGTATCCAGCTTACCCATATAGATTACACACTCTAAGCCGAACATCGCACATGCTGTTGCAGTCGCTACACCATGCTGTCCAGCGCCAGTTTCTGCGATGATGCGATTAGCACCCATCCGTTTAGCGAGCAGGATCTGTCCAATCGCATTATTAATTTTGTGAGCACCTGTATGATTCAGATCTTCACGCTTCAAATATATTTTTGCCCCGCCAATCTTTTTCGTTAAATTCTGTGCTAGGGTCAACGGGTTTTCGCGTCCGACATATTCTTTCAGATAATATTGAAACTCCTCAATGAATTCCGGGTCATCCTTATATTTCAGGAATTCCGTTTCTAAAATATCCATAACTTCCTGTAGTTCACCCGGTACAAAGCTCCCACCGAACTCACCAAAGTATCCCCTGCTCTTGATCTCACTCGTCATACTCTTCTCTACTCCTTTAAAAGGTATTTTTCTCCTCTAGTATATAGTAATTTTTTATATTTTTTCAAACTATTCTGTTTATTTGGTGAAAATCGAGTTTGTCTACAGTTTTTTTTGCTTGTTCAATTTGAACGTTGATTTCCAATCCAGGCACTCGCTTTCCGCGGGCGGTCAGGGAGCCTCCTCGCTTGCGCCTGTGGGGTCTTCCCCTAGACGCGCTTTTCCCGCAGGAGTCTCGTACCTTCCGCTCCAATCAACTTTGAATATTAAAACTTAAGGTGATGAGGATGCTTTCTAAACATGATTTTATTCAGCGAGATCAATTTGAAATGCGCCAGTGCGAATAAGCGGAAATTTGAAAAGAAAATCGTTCGCAAGGAAACACGTGCGTATCAAGGACGACTTCAAGAAGAAATATATCAAGACCATGAAAACCATAATAAAAAACCTTTTCCACCGGATAAACTTAATAAGGAAGAAACCAAAGAAATTAAACAAAGTACAACTGACCGTGAGAGTGGCTACTATGTCAAAGATGAACGAACAAAACAGTTTGCCTATTCATCTCATGCGGTACCGACCGCAATGGTTTTGTACTGGGGACAATTGTAACACCTGGAAATACGCATGATAGTCACATCTTAGAGCCACTTGTTGGACAAGTAATTGAAAAAGTTGGGAAACCAGAAGCTTTTGCCGCAGATGCAGCTTATAAAACACCGGCGATTACAAGCTATCAATTTGGTAATAAAATAACACCGGCTTTACCGTATACACGTCCTCGAACAAAAGAAGGATTCTTCTGCAAATATGACTATGTTTACGATGAACATTTTGATTGTTACCTTTGCCCATCGGGCGAGATATTAAAGTACACAACAACGAATAAAGAGGGCTATCGTGAGTACAAATTACCAAAACCCATTTTTATCAAAGTGTACCCAAAGTAAAGACCATCAAAAAGTAGTGACACGTCATATTTGGCAAGATTATATCTGCGTCATCATCAAGATGTAAAACCTATCTATGCGAAACGTAATGAAACGATTGAGCGTGTTTTCGCAAATGCAAAAGAAAACCATGGCATGCGTTGGACTACTTTAAGGGGACTTAAAAAATTGTCGATGCAGGCGATGCTCACTTTCGCTGCCATTAATAAAAAGAAGATGGCCAATTGGACATGGCCATGTCCAAAAATCGCCTAACATAGTAGGCTCGTAGAGATCCAATTCCTTAATATTGAGCAAAATTCAAAGGGAATTTCAAAAGGGGGTTCGGAATGTTTTAATTCCGAACCCCTTTTGTCTACAAACTGAGTGTCCCACATAAATGGGACACTCTGTCTCTCTTATAATTCCAATAAATGCGATCCGTCAAAGAAAAACAAGTAACGGCTGGTTACTTTCTTATTCAATATCCCTTCAACAGCCCTCGTATATAGCTGAAGCTGCATCCGGTATCGATTGGCAAGGATTTCTTTAGCCCCTTCATACCCGCTAGCAAAACGGCCAGTGATTGTATCCGTTTTATAATCGAGTAGCACAAGACCTTGTTCATCCTCAAAGATACAATCAATCACACCTTGGATAAGGATCTCCTCATCGCCAGTTGCCCAATCGCTGTAAGCCTCTTTTGCAGGCACCGACATCGTAAATGGCACTTCACGGCGAATGCTCCCGGCCCTCTGCATTCTTTGGCCGATTTCACTGTCAAAGAAATCGACAATCGTTTCCGGATCCACAGCTTCTTTCTGTTCCTCCGTCAACAACTCTCGTTGAATCAAGTCTACCATCAGTTCCTGAATCGATTGAATGGTAATCTCTTTAGATAGATCAATATGCTGCATGACTAAATGTGTAATCGTACCCCTTTCAGCAGGTGTCAGTGACTTTTCTTGCATGAAAGTCGGACGCTTCGTGATGGGACGTTTAAATTTACGTAACAACTCCGTGGAGCTTTGCTCGTCCTTCAATTCATATTGACGTTTTAGTTCAGAAACGGATTGTTTGGAACGATACACCGTCGCCTCATGCTCGGGGTACTCCCATTCGAGCTGTTTTTTGATATCATCATAAAATTCGGAAACCATCGCGACCTTCTCTGATTTTTGGACATGATCGAGTATTTGCTCCTGTACCAGTGCCTCTTCCTCATCCAGGACAGCAAGTTCTTCACTCGGAATGACGGAAATGGACCAATTCGATGGATGCGACTCCATTTCCAAGCCAAGGCCTGCAGCACCAAGGGAATCCCGATGCCGGACAAGGGATGGACCAATCCAATCAAGATAGCTTTTTGCACCTGCCCGTACATAGTCCTTTAAAAGCCAATCTCCATGTGCCGCATTACTTTCCCAGTTCTGCTGCGTTTTTTCTGCATCATTGATGCTGGCAATTAAATAAAGCTTTTCTTTAGCTCTAGTAAGTGCCACGTAGAGGACACGCATCTCCTCGGCAATTAATTCAAGTTGCTTTTTTTTCTTAAAAGCCAATTGAGGGAGGGATGGATAAGTTATCCGTAATTCGGAATTCACATACTTAGCCGCAAAGCCATAATCCTTATCCAGTAAATACGGCTTGCGTATATCCATCATATTGAATTGCTTGGAAAGACCGGCAAGAAACACGATCGGGAACTCAAGACCCTTTGACGAGTGAATCGTCATCAGGCGGACTACATCTTCCTGTTCCCCTAAAGCCCGGGCTGCCCCTAGATCATCTCCACGTTCTTGCATCCTTTCTATGAAACGCAAGAAACGGAACAGACCGCGGAATGAACTTGCTTCATATTGCCTTGCCCTGTCATACAAAGCTCTTAAATTGGCCTGGCGCTGTTTACCACCTGGCATCCCTCCTGCAAAATCATAAAACTGCGTTTCGCGATATAGAAGCCAGATCAAATCTGATAATGCTTCCTGTCTGGCAAGCTTCCTCCACTTTACTAGCTTTTTATAAAAAGTTGAGGCTTTTTCATATAGCCCGGGATGTTCTTCCGGGTCACTCTTTCTGTAAAAATCAGCTAATGCTTCGTAATAGCTCCCTGTATGGAATAAACGCACCTGTGACATTTCTTCTTCATCCAGCCCGACTATAGGTGAACGGAGAACGGAAGCCAATGGGATATCCTGCTGCGGATTATCAATCACCTTCAATAAGGAAATCATGATGGCCACTTCGGTCGCTTCAAAATACCCTGTCGACAAATTGGCATAGACTGGAATCCCCTGCTTTTTAAATTCCTCCATGATTTGCGGTGCCCATGGCATCGAGCGAAGAAGAATGACCATGTCACGATATGTGGCAGATCTGTACTTTTTGGTTTTCGTATCATATATCCGATGCTTTTCGCCTATAGCCTTTTTAATGAGCTTAGCCATTTGCCTTGCTTCAAGCTGCGCTTTTTCAAGTTCCTCAGCCTCAAACCCGCCATCCGATCCTTCCATGTCCGAAAGGGTTCCCGAATCGGCGGTTCCATCAATTAAATGGAGTTCAATTGGGTTTGGATCGTCTTCGGGATATGGGGCACCTTTCTTCAATTGGGCATCTTCATCATAATCAATCTCACCGACTGTAATGCCCATCAACTGTTGAAACAAGAAGTTCGTCCCATCGAGAACTTCCTTTCGGCTCCTGAAATTGCGGTTTAAATCTATTTTAAGTCCGGACTCAACACCATCATGGGTAAAACGTGTGTATTTTCCAAGGAAGAGATTCGGTTCCGCAAGCCTAAAGCGGTAAATGGACTGCTTGACATCGCCTACCATAAACAGATTCCCATTATATTCGCCGTCAGCCGTCACCAGTTTTAAAATGGATTCCTGAACAAGGTTCGTATCCTGATACTCATCTACGAGAACCTCCTTGAACTGATTCCTGTATTCGATGGCTGCCGCTGAAGGTTTTCGTTCGCCATCCACAATCTCCCCTGTCAAAATCCGAAGACAATAATGTTCCAAATCAGCAAAGTCAACTAAGTTCTTTTCTGCTTTTGCAGCAAAGAATCGATCGTCAAACTGTTTAACAAGCATTACAAGTGTATCGACATAACCCTTGAGCTCCCTTATATCGCGCAGATAGCTTTCCGGTTTTCGGGAAAATAACTCTTCCTGTAACGATTTGATGATCTTCTTCGCCTTATCGCGATACTTGGTAGCCTCATCCGATACTTCCTTGATAAAATCTTCACCAGTAAGCCGTTTTGCCGTTCCAAATTTCACGTTTTGGATTTCTTCATAAAGAGAATTCCAGGATTGGTCTTTCACTTCCGAAAGTTTTGCAACCAATGTCAAATCGGCTAAATAATTCTCAGCCCTTGGTGCCGGCCCCCCAGGGACTTTTGTCAACGCAAGCGACCGTTCCAATAAATCCCTGGCAGTGTCCAGTTGTAAACCAATATCGAATTTCAATGAATCGATAAACGAAAGATCATCAATCCCATCATCATCAGCCAATTCATACATGCTTGCTGCACCATCGAGCCATCTGTCCGGGTCAGGGTTCGATTGCGAAAAGTCATGCAGCGATCGAACTATATTCTGAAGTGCATCATCATTTCGATCGCTTGTAAAAGCATCCACCAAATTAAAGAACTCATCATTATCATTTTGGCCATACTGTTCCTCGAAAAGTTCTTCCATCACTTCATCACGGAGTAGCTGGATCTCTGTAGAGTCTGCAATCCGGAAGCCTGGGTCGATTTCCGTCAGGTAATAATACTTCCGGATCACCTCTAAACAAAAGGAATGAAGTGTGGAAATCGAAGCGCGATTAATCAAGCTCAACTGCTTCCGCAGATGCTGTGAATGCGGATTTTCATTGATCGCTTTTTCTAATGCCTCGCTTACCCTATGGCGCATCTCGGCAGCCGAAGCATTGGTGAATGTAACGACGAGCAGTTCATCAACATCGATTGGATCTTCTTCTGAAATGACTTTTTGGATGATCCGATTGACCAGCACCGCAGTTTTCCCTGAACCTGCAGCCGCCGCAACCAGAATGTCCTGATCTTTAGCCCATATCGCCTTCCACTGATCTTCCGTCCAGGTCACGTCTCCTGGCAGAGCAGGGATTTTCATTTTACTCATCGCTCTCCCCCTCCCCTCTTAATAGCTCAAGAACATCATTTTGTTTCTTCTGTGCTAAATTCCTAAATTGATTCTCCTCGAGTGACTGGTCGAATTGGCATACCGATTTAAAGGAACAGAAGGTGCACGGCGTTTTTTCCTTTAATTTATATGGCGTTATTTCCACATCACCATCGACCATTCGATCACCAGCCTCCTGATACACGCGGCGCACATGATGATTCAGAAGCGAAAACTCTTCCCTGCTGGCTACTTTGGAAGCCGCCAGGAGCGAACCATCCTTTTTAAATCCAGCTGGAATAATATCCGACTTACCCGAATTTTCAATATCAAGCGAAGTATCCATCATCTGAATGACATTTGAATGATTCAGTACAAGTCCATTCATTTTAAAACTTTTATAAATTTCTTCTTCAATTTTATCCAAACTGAGCATTCCCTTTGATTTGACAACAGGATTATGCACATGAAAATACAAAACGCCGGCTGGAATAGCTTCCTTTCCTATTAGCGACTTCGAATGGGTGACGACGATATCAAGGTATGTCAACATTTGCAGCGCAAGTCCATAATATACTTCACTCATGTTCAGTTCCTTTTCACTCGACTTATAATCGAGCACACGCAAATAGACACCCTCACCTTCTTCCGCTTTATCCACACGGTCAATCCGCCCGATCAATTCCATCTTCGTACCGTTTTTCAATGTGAAAGAAAGTGGCGGCAGCTCTCCATTTTTTCCGAATCCGAGTTCTAATCCAATTGGAGCAAAACCGCTCATCTTTGCATGTTCACTTAAGACGATTGAGGCCCGTCCAATCACGTGTTCCAGCTTCCTGCGTAAATAGTGATGGCGGTTCGTACTTAACAAAATCTGATTTTGAAGTTTAGGAGCAAGTTTCTCCACAGCAATTCTAGCCAACTCCAAACATTGTTCCTTCGTCAAAGCAGACCAAGGAATATCATGTTCCTTTAAGTAATCCGAAATCATTTTCAACGCTCCGTGGAACATCTCACCAATATCTGGTGCATCCAAACGGAAAATTTGCCTTTCCCTCAATTTCAAGCCATGAGCGGCATAATGGGAAAACGGGCAGCTATTGAACATTTCCATCCGGGATACACTCGTAAGAATGCTCTCACCATATAATTGCTTGCTTGTTTCCTCTGATAATTTCTTTGTTCCATTTTGATAAAAAAGGCTCGATAAAACCTTGGTTGCTGAAGGACCGGCCTTTTCATCCTCCAAAATGGAATTATATACATCCCACCAAAGTGAGTGGATTGGATAGTTCCTTTTTTTCAGCTGCAATTGGGCAGCGAGGTACGATAGTGCCACATCATAATTCGCCGCATATTTCACCTGTTCCTCAGCAGTCAGATCGGATGGATCGTTCATATAATACACATCGGAAACGTTAAGCAATACGTCCCTTACCCTTTTCAAATAGGATGAGGGTAAAAGTGCCTTCCCTTCCTCATCGGCAAGCGGATATGATAAATAAAGGGCCTCAGCAGGTGTAGTAAAAGCTTTATACGCAGTAAACTCCTCATCAAGGAGGCGCACCTTTGAATTTGGAGCAACATCAAGTCCACCAGCCAGCAGCACCTCACGATCACTATCTGAAAATATTCCGTCAGATAAAGCCTTTCCTGGCAAAACCCCTTCATTCAAGCCGATGACAAAAGCTGTCCTCACATCATCCAGGCGGGATAAATCGAGATTAGCTACTAGGACTTGGTCAATTGCCGGCGGTACCAAAGAATATTCAAGGGACTCCAGACCAGCTTCAATGACTACCGCAAACTGTTTCATGGAAAGCTCTTCCCCGCTCAGCAGTTCAACGAATTGGTCTAGTAAGTCGACAACCGCATTCCACGTTTGCTCATGCTCTCTAGCCGATACCAAATCACCCGCTTCTTCTGCCTCCTGTTTCAGTTTTTCCAATTTTTCCGGTACATGCAATTCCTCAAGATATAGATAAAGGGCCTCACACAATTCCCTGCCATTAGCTGCCTTTTTAACACGTTTTGATAGCTTCAAGATGGGCTCGGTAAATAATTGCTTCATCTCATTCAGCTCTTGCTCAAGCTTCATTTCTTTATCCGTCTGGTTTCGGTCCTCTAGTTCCAGTCCGCGGAAACGCCGGTAGGTCCAACGCTCTTTGGACGTCCACCTGCTTCCTTTAATTCCACGGGCCAGCACATAGTTTTCCAGCTTATCAACCTGTTCGCGCATTCTATCGTGATTTTTTTGCAGCGGAAATAGAAGCTCCGTCTTGATTGCACGAAATACCGGCTCATAACGCCAATATCCATTGATTATCTCCAAAGTCGAACGAATCAGTTCAATCAGAGGATGATTCAGCATGGTCCGTTTGGAATCGACGAACAAGGGGATTTGATAATCCCGAAAAACGGTTTGTAAAATATCTGTGTATGCCTCTCCATTTCGGACTAAAATCGCAATATCACGGAAACGGTGCTGTTTCTTTCTGACAAGCGTCAAGATGTCCCGGGCAACTCCTTCAATCTCAGCTCTGCGGTTAACTGCCTGGGCAATCGTTACATCAGGTGACTGCCCAAACGTCCGTGCAGGACGAATGGCAAAGTAAGTTTCCAGATGATTCAGGCCCGGACTCTTTCCAAACCTTTCCGTCCCTTTTAAGATTCGGTCTTCTGAAATGGGTATACCGTTCCTCAATCCAGCCTGATAAAGGTTATGATAAAGATTTCCCGTTTGCCTGAACAATTGCAAATCATCCGGAGCATATTGTCTGTAGGGCTGATCTAACGTCAGCGAGACCGTTACACTCCTGCACAGCTTCATCATTTCTTCCACAATCAACAATTCCTGTGGCGTCAAGCTATAAAAACCATCGATATAGATATCCGCATTCCTTATATATGAAGACTCAGACATTTTCTCGATAAGCAAAGTGAAATAGTCTTCGGAATCTAAATATTTGCCAACCATTTCATCCTCAAACGCCTGATAGACCAATTCAAGGTCATGAAGTTTATCCTGAATGCCGCTGCCGGAGGGTGATGTTTCGGTCAAATAGTTTTGAATGTCATCCGGTTTGATGCAATACTGCTTGAACTCAGCCAGCATAAGCTCCATCTGTGCAATGAACCCCTGCTTATCAGCAGATCGACGAAACATCTTTAACTCTTCTTTTTTATCCTCCATGATTTTCCTTATCAACATATTAACGCCAACGCTGTTCAAATGGAGCCGGCTCATTCCCCCAGTTTCCTGAAGAACGCGCCAAGCAAGCCTGCTAAAACTGAAAACCTGTGTACGGATCATTCCGGCAAGGCCTGGTGTTTTAATTAATTTATATTCAGATAGAAACGTCATCTGATCAGGAACGAGGTAGATAATTGGATTGCCTTCGGGATTTTCTGCCAAATTGGTGCGAATTTCGCCCAATATATTCGAAGTTTTCCCTGCACCCGATCTTCCCAGTAAAAAACGGAGTGACATCTCTTTTCCCCCTTATACAACATAATATCTAGATCCATCATACCAGAAATACTTTCGTCTTTTTGACTAGGTTTCTGTTTCCAATTAGATTTACATTCTATTATTTTACCGTTTCCCTTTAAAAAATACCAATCGTACGTTCGCGTTTCCTCCAAAAGAAAAAGCCCTGATAATTTTCGGGCTTCCTCAATCATTCTCCTGTAAATTTATAATTGAACTCTTTGATCGGCCAATATCGAACATCGACTTTACCGACAACATTATCAACTGGTATGTAACCAAAGTGACGGCTGTCCGCACTTTCAAGGCGATTGTCACCCATGACAAAAAGCTTGCCCTCCGGGACTGTTGTCATGCCCGTCAATTCCTTTAATGTAAAATCGCCCGTAAAATCCTGTCCCGGGAAACCTTCCTTGTATTTCTCAAGATAAGGCTCATCCACTTTCTCACCATTTACGTAAAGCCAATCATCTTTATAACGAATGCGGTCACCTGCAATCCCTATAACTCGCTTAACATAATCTTCCTGTGCATTCGCATGAAAAACTATAATGTCAAAACGGTTGATATCTTGAATCTGATAATGGATTTTATTCACGACAAGTTTATTGCCGTCTTCAAGAGTCGGCTGCATCGAATCCCCTTCAACATCATAGCTTGAAAAGAAAAATGTACGGATTAAGATGTAAATAACAAAAGCTATCATGGCTGCTTTTATCCAATCGGACAAAGAATTCTTGTTTGTTTTTTCCATCTGGTTCAACCCCTACTACATTTATATACTAATTTATTGTCCTTCTTCTCTCTTCATGCTTTTATTTAATCGGACTTCCAGTCTTTTTCCCACATACCATAGGATAAAGATGACAATCCCGATAATGATCGTACGTACAGGCTTATGTATTAAGGATACCAAATCGTAACCTACGAAGCTGATCGTAAAAATCATCACCGCTTTCCCTCCAACGACTGCAAGTCCATATTGCAAGGGACTTACCTTTGAAAGTCCTGCCACGATATTCACGATGGCCGACGGTGTAAAAGGGAAGCAGAGCAGTATGAACAAAGGACCGAATCCATGGCTTTCCACCCAAACCATCAACCTCTGCACCTGCTTATGTTTTTGCAAAAATCGAAAAAACCTCATTTGACCATATCTTCTAATAACTAAAAAGATCAAAAAAGACCCCGCTACTGCACCAATCCAAGAAAATAAAAATCCCCACCAGAGACCAAAAGCCGTTGCATTTGCAAGCACGAACACCACTAAGGGTAAAAAGGGCAAAAAAGCTTCCAACATCGGCAGTAAGATTCCGGGAATTGGACCGAATGAGCGATATTGCTGAATGAGCGCCGATATATTATCAAGTGTAAACCACTCACGTATAGTATCCAAATCCATAATTATCTCCCTCGACATGCTACTATCAAAGCAGCATAAACTTATTAAAAACCGTTTACTTTAGATATATCACTTTCCCCTGAAATTGCAAGAATTATTATCCATATATCTTCATACTTTCCCTATCTCAGGAAAACATAATCTTGTTAACAAAAATTTCATCATTTATCAAAACTTCTTGCATATAAACTGAAAATACATTAGGATAAACAAATGAGAACAAACGTTCTAATTTTCACAAGATATACATATTAATATTAAAAACGTGCTTTTTTAGAAAGGAGCGGTCATGATGACCCGCATTCCAGAAGATGACCGAAATATGATTGAAAAAGCCATCTACCTCCCTATGGTTATTACAGTCTTAAACCGGGATCTCAAGGTCATCGAAATTAGTCCGTTTAAATTAAAAAGGCCCTATTCGGAACTAGTCGAGCATATATTAAAAGTCGTTCAGGACGATCTTGCCGAGGTACGGCGCTATTTGCGCAAGGAGAATATTATAGTAAGTGAAATCAAACGTGATGAATCCTTCACGATGTATTGTTTTTTATATAAAGGATATGAAGAACATCATAATTATTTCAATCCCCGCCTTCGGAATAAAACGGAAGACTTGTTATGTTATTACTTTTTCGAAAAAAGTCACCATGCTAGGGATATTTAGCGGCTTATCCCTATGCTGCCATCCTCCATGTATGATTATCTGTTAATGATATAGATGCATTGGGGTGTAGGGAAAGTATGACCATTAAAAAACGCATCTCTTCTTTCCTGCTTCTTATAGATGAGTGAGTCAATTTATCATGACCAAGATCGATAAGGCTCACTACCCTCAACTATTGTCATAAACCGTTTGCACATTTAGCTGCTTACTGATTATGACAAACATTTTCGAGGACACAGTCTTAACGAATAATAGGCCGGGCTCGTATGCTCATATTTAATCGGTATTTTACTCACATCTTATTCTGTACATTTAATAAAACTATTCCCCAACACTATCATTTTAGAGTCAGCAAAACGTTTTTGCAAAAGATTGTTATAAGTCTATATTAGAGACAAATGAAAACGTTATCCTTTACCTTACTTTGGTCACGGCAGATGAATAAAACGGCAAATCAATATAATCTCTATCATTATGTATAAAAAGACCTTTGTGAAACATAGAGGTTATCTATTATATTGTGAAGTGAATAACTCACAAACTTATACTCCTTTGTTTAATCGTAAAATCATTGGATGTTAAAATAACCCTCCCTCAATTTAGAAAACTTAGGAGTAATCTATATTGTGGGCTGGAATTAATTATTTTTATAAAAGTACTAACGGTAATAATATTATTTGAAGAGGGAACATGGTAGGAGGGAAACATCACATTTACTAAAGAAAGGACTGAAAAAATTTAAAAAGAAATCGACGATTTATGGAAGTGTTATTTGAAGATTAATAATAGAGCCCTTCTCTTATGAGAAGGGCTTGCTTTAATTTTGACTAAATGCCGTTTGCATCCTTTACATTCCAGTCAGCACTGTTACGATTTTCACAGCCTGGATCCGCCTTCCTTCAATTGCTTGGTATATACTTTGTCATTACCTCTGAAGCCTTGACTCCATTTGCCTCGGAGAACAGATAGAACGATTTCCTCTTTGTTTCCTCAATCCTCTGGATCAGTTTCGTTTTTAAAAAAGATGTCCGGTGCAGCTGGTTTTCAAAAGAACTGCATGATACTTCTATATCGATGGTTTGTCTATTCCTGAATGTGATGGTTGTATGTTTGGAATCCAGGCGATCATAGGATACCACATGCTCATGTGATAACCAGATGCATTGAGGACGCAACGGAGATGTAGTTGGAAAGAAGAAGATCGAACTGGTTGGATCAATTGCAATCGGTGCTTTATGTGTGATGTTTATGAGCTGTTTCGTGCCTTGTTTGCGTCCTTCATAACTTGATCCGAAAAACTCACAGCTTTTCTTTACTATTTCCAAAGGTTTAAACGGGGAGATGAACTCGTCCTCCATTTCAACGATACGGGCATATATTTTACTTCCATAATTAATTGGTGAAACCATTAGTGTATAGGGCGTGATTTCATATTCCTCGATGATTCCCTGACTGTTTTCCTTCATTTTCAATCCACCTCTTCCTCATTACATTAAAAAGTAAAACTATAAACACCATTTTACTTTACCAAACCTTATACTCTTAATCGCTTGTACCCTTCCATTCCCGATTGTATAAAAAGGTGAAGGGAGATAGTAAATATATGCTAAATTCCTCACTATAATAGCACAACCTGTAAAGATAAAAAGCAAGTTCACAAAAAATTAAAAATTCTTTTAAAAAGTGGTCATTTCGTCATCTAAACGACACATTCTCTATTAAGTTTAAATTTTTTTGAATTTTCAGTTGATTTTATCCATTCAAATCCATATACTAATAAAAAGGGTCAGGGGTGGTAACTTTGAAAAATGAAAAATCTTATTCAGAGTCAGTGAAGTCCTTATCAATGAGCGAAATGAAAAACGATGCTGTGGTTCAGGAAATGTTAATTGATATGATTATTCTGGAATCCGTCCTTACTACCAAAAAGAATATCCTTGCGAAACAGATTGATGAAGCCCTGGATATGAAAAACAAACCTTTATTCCTAAAACTAAGTTCTGAAATGAACGTTTTACTGAAACAGTTTGGAAATTAAAATGAATGACTAAAAAACAGCCTGATAATCAAAACAGCCTCCCATAAAGTGGGAGGCTTCAGTTTGTAGACAAAAGGGGTTCGGAATTAAAAAATTCCGAACCCCTTTTTGAGATTCCCTTTGAATTTTTGCCTGAAGTTAGGAGATTGGGGCTCTACGAGCCCACTATGTTAGGCCATTTTTGGACCTCGCCATGTCCAATTGGCCATCTTCTTTAAATTAATGGCAGCTAAAGTAAGCATCGCCTGCATCGACAATTTTTTAAGTCCCCTTAAAGTTGTCCAACGCATACCATGCTTTTCTTTTGCATCTGCGAATACACGCTCAATCGTTTCTTTACGTTTCGCATATATAGTTATTACATCTTGATGATGACGCAGATGATCTGCTTCTTCCACATGTGTTTGCCAAATATGCCGTGTCACCACTTTTTGATGGTCTTTTCTTTCTGTACACTGAGATAAAAATGAGCATGTCGCACAAGTGTGTTTGGGTGATTTATACTCGCGATACCCCTCTTTATTTGTTGTTGAGTACTTTAAAATCTCGCCCGATGGGCAAAGGTAACAGTCAAAATGTTCATCGTAAACATACTCATGTTTGCGGAAGAATCCTTCTTTTGTTCGTGGCCGTGTATAGGGTAAAGCCGGTGTGATTTCTTTGTCAAAGAGGTAGCTTGTAATGGCTGGTGTTTTATAAGCTGCATCTGCGGCAACGGCTTCCGGTTTTCCAACTTTCTCAATCACTTGTTCAACTAGTGGCTCTAAGATCTGACTGTCATGTATATTTCCAGGTGTTACAATCGTTCCCAATACAAAACCGTTGCGGTCTGCGGCCGCGTGGAATGAATAGGCAAACTGTTTTGTTCGTTCATCTTTCACATAGTAGCCACTCTCAGAATCCGTTGTG
>NZ_JBFUHM010000023.1:0-73247 GCF_056402395.1 Peribacillus sp. P4_B1 | reverse complement strand
CTTATAGGCAGGTTGCCCACGTGTTACTCACCCGTCCGCCGCTAATCTCAGGGAGCAAGCTCCCATCGATTCGCTCGACTTGCATGTATTAGGCACGCCGCCAGCGTTCGTCCTGAGCCAGGATCAAACTCTCCGAAGAAATGTTTGACTTGCTCATTTTGCTTTTTTAATAGTGTGTGCTCACTTAAAATTTAACGTTGGCGCTTTGTTTTGTTCAGTTTTCAAAGAGCAATTTTCACAATCGTTCTTYCGAACGGCTTGTTTATTCATCATAACACTTTATTGATTAGTTGTCAACTTCTGCGAAGTTTTTAACTTATTTTAAATCGCTGTGTTTTTCAGCGACCATTTCATCTTATCATTTTCATAGTAAGAAGTCAATAGTTATTATTTTCTTCTAGCAATCTGCCAAAAGCGGATGAAGTTTTTCGTTTGTCTTAGTTGGTGCTTATTTATATTAATCCTATTTCACYTTAAAGTCAACGCTTTTCCTCTATATTATTATATTTGTTTGAGTGCACAGTTTATTAGCTTCTAAAGTTTAAACAATTCCATGACAGTACTTATATAAATAGAAAGAAATGTAACCATACATAATTACTTTGTGGATTGTGTATTATCATCCTGCAGGGATGTAAAGTGTAAAAAAGAGCTCCTTCAGCTGTTTAATTAAATTGACTACCCCCTATCCCCTCGAATATTCATTGTTTTTTCCCTAATTCTTGAATGTCTTGCCAGTATACCTGTCGGTCTTTCTCCTCAGAGGAAAAGTTTTGCAAAGAACAGATAGGGTTTTCGACAAAAAAACTCAGAACTCCTCTGTAAACATCCATACTACATATAATAGCCTAATAAACTCCTGTATATCGTTTTTATGAATGACATCTAAATCTAATGAATAATGGAGTGTGGAATATAACCAAATTGACTTCACAATTTCCATCATGTTAATATATAACCAAGTAAAATAATCGGAATAGTTAATTTTATACTTTTACAAGCTAACTTTTAATTAAACATAACTATATAGCTAAAAGGAGATGGGAATATGAAAGCAGCAATGGTAATACCAGGTGCGGAATCTTTTTTCTTACCCGGCAATTCTATCGGTATCCTTATTTGCCATGGTTTTAATGGAACACCACAAAGCGTAAGGTATTTAGGTGAAAAATTCGCTGCCAAAGGCTTTACTGTCTTCGCTCCCAGATTGGCAGGCCACGGAACGAATGAAGGTGAAATGGAAACGAGCCATTATCAAGAATGGATACAAGATGTTGAAATGGCCTATGCAAAGTTAAAGCGAACCTGCACCAAAGTATTCGCTATTGGCCAATCAATGGGAGGAGCTCTTGTCCTGGATTTAGCGACAAAAGTGGCTTGTGACGGGATTCTAACCATCAATGCCGCTCTTCAAGTTCCCGAATATGAAATATACCGTAACCAATTGGTTCCACGCTTCATTCCTGAAGGCAAACCAGACATAAAAGATGATACGACCAAAGAAGTCACATATGACCAAGTTCCGTCAAAAGCGATTAATCAATTGCTCGATATAATGGAACATACCAGTCAACTACTTAAAAACATTACGTGCCCAATACTCCTCTTCCATTCTCCAGAAGATCACGTTGTACCAGACCTATGTTCCTATCAAATTTACGAAACTGTCATGTCCAGCGATAAGGAAATGGTGCCCCTTGAAAATTCATATCATGTGGCCTCGTTGGATCATGATAAAGATCATATCATTGAACGGTCATGTCAATTCATTCAAAAGCAAAATAAAAGGGCAACAATCGCTTCTTAACCTCCTTTATAAATTGGGTTTACCCATACACTTCATGGGTATATAAAGTATATAAAGAAAAAGGAGGTAACATAATGAGCGGTTTATCAGACAAAGTAAAAAGTACTGTAAATAAGGTTAAAGGTGAAACGAAAGACCAGGTCGGAAACGCGAAAAATGATCCTCACTTACAAGCAGAAGGTAAAGTCGATAAATTAAAAGGCAATTTACAGGATAACATTAGTAAATTGAAAAATAACCGTTGAAGCAATAGATGGGTACATTATTCACTCAATACTCTTAACGAACATTCTCGCCCCCCTTATATAGAGAAGAGGCGACAGATAATCTGCCGCCTCTTCCTTCTTTAATTTGCTTGAATAATTACAACACACATATCATCCGGTTGATCTTGCTGCATTTTCGGGGGCATCAAAAAATCAATAGGGGGAGTTTCTTTACAATCTAACCATCTCGTCGAGACCGCTTCTTTTATTTGGCTGAGCCCTTCTGTCCCTTCCCGATCAATAGCTTCCATGACTCCATCCGTAAATAGCATAAGCTGAATCTTCCCTTCATAATGAATGATGGATTTTTCTATCTTCATCTCGGTAAAGAAACCAACTGGACATGTCCCTTTTGAAAGTGATGCCACTTTTCCATCATCTATTAAAGCAAAGCCTGGAGGATGTCCAGCATTCACATATTCCACTGTCTTTTGCTCTGTATCAATGATCAAATAAATCGCGGTAAAATAATAATGCACTAGATTGTCCTCTTTATTAAGGGTACTCATCCAGCGATTCATTTCGTTTATGACTGCCACTGGATCAGTATGTGTCCTGATGGCATCTCTCAAAACTGAAGAAATGAACATACACACAAGTGAGGCGGAAATGCCATGCCCCATCATATCCAACAGGATGATCCCATACCGATTTTCATCAATACGGTGCCAATAGTACATATCCCCTGCCAATTTATTCGCAGGTAAGTATGATGCTCTTATAGTTAAGTGATCATTTCTAATGGGCTCACTTAATAAACTGCTTTGAACCTGCATGGAGAGATCCAATTCGTTGCGAATTTTTTCATCCTGCATTTTATGCCAATCTTTTTCATATTTAAGTCTTAAACCCACGCGAATTCTCGCAAGTAAATCTATTTTATTGATAGGCTTCATTATATAATCAATACCGCCCACATCAAGTGCCTCGGCCACCTTGTTTGAATCTTCAAGAGCGGTCACAAAAATAACCGGTATATCTTTAAGGTGAGGAATACTTTGAAGCCTCCTGCATGCCTCTATCCCATCGATCTCCGGCATCATAATATCAAGCAGAATGATATCAACTGAAGTCTCTTTAGGTTGCGGACTATCCACCTGTAAATATTCAAACATCTCAACAGCTGAAGTTAATGATAGAAAGTCCGTATAGCCTGCTCGCTTTAGAATTTTCTCTATAACGAAAAGGTTAACCTGGTTATCATCTACGATTAGAATCCTCATTCTTTCATTCCCCTTTTGGCTTATATCGAGCGGCAACATTTATCTTTATAATATGGATCAGTTTAATAAAGCTCCCATAACAAGTATTTTCCCATTATATTATAACGAAGTTCAGTCTCTTTTAATAATAATAAAGCACGACAACGAATATAAAATGAAGACCAACTCATTGTTTATACCCCTTCTTCCGACACCATAAACATAGAAATGCAAAAAAAGCGGAAAATATAGTATATCCCTATAAATTAAAAGAAAGAGTACGCAAATATGCGTACTCTTTCTTTTTACAATTTCCGATAAATCCGTTCCTTTGAGTCAAAGTCCTCATAATCTTCCGAAAAGGATGATGTATGAAGTGTTTCCTTACTGCCAACTGCAAGGAAACCGTCTTTACAAAGACTGTCATAAAACAACTGATTAACATAGGTCTGTAATTCACCGGTAAAGTAAATCATCACATTCCGGCACATTATGATATGAAATTCATTGAACGAACCATCAGTAACTAAATTATGCTGGAAAAACACAATGTTTTTAAGGAGACTCGAATCAAGGTAGGCATTTTGATAATCGGTTGTGTAATACTCCGAAAATTCTTGGTTACCGCCAGCATGCAGATAGTTTTTTGTATAAGACTGCATTCTATTTAATGGTAATATTCCTTTTTCCGCATGACTGAGGACTTCATCATTCATATCAGTGGCATAAATCCTTGCCTTATCATAAAGTCCTTCTTCCTTGAGGATGATCGCCATGGAAAAGGCTTCTTCACCGGTCGAACAACCAGCATGCCATATTCTGATTTCGGGAAGGTTTTTCAAAAGCGGAACGATATTCAAACGAAAAGCTTTAAAGAATTCCGGATCGCGAAACATTTCTGTAACATTTATTGAAAAATCCTTCAAAAGCTTCTCGACATAGCCTTTTTCATATAAAACCATTTCTATCATTCCGCTAATCCTGCGAATATGATCCAGTCTCATTCTATTTTCAACTCTTCTTTTAATTGAAGAACGCATATACTTGCGAAAGTCAAAGCCAGAAACGGAATAAATGGCCTCTAACAATAATTCGATTTCTATATCTTCTCTTTCTTCAATCGTTAAAGTATCCTTCATGCAAAACCTTCCTTACCCATACTATCAATCAATTAATTAGTCAGCCATACTCTTAGAACGGATAACAGCTGATCTAATTTTAATGGCTTGCTGACATAATCGGAAGCGCCAGCCTTCAGGCATTTTTCCCTATCGCCTTTCATCGCTTTGGCCGTTAGCGCGATGATTGGAAGATTCTCGAACTTACTTTGCTCGCGAATTCTGGTCATCGTTTCGTAACCGTCCATGCCTGGCATCATGATATCCATCAATATTACATCTATATCGTTACCTTTTTCAAGGAGTTCCAAACATTCGTAGCCGTTTTCCGCTGTAAGGATTTCCATCCCCTCATGCTTCAGGGCATTTTTCAGTGCAAATATATTGCGGTGGTCATCATCGACGACAAGTACTGTTTTATTGCAGAATGGTTTGGCCTTATCCCGATCTTCTTCATCCATCATACCTGCATCCGGTTCTTCCTGATCGCCAAAAGGCGCGGCAGAATCATCGTGGTTAGCAGCAGCTGCCACTTCCGGAGAAGCAGCTATTGCTTCGTCTACATTTTTGAAGCCCTCTGGCATGCTTGGAATAAAGAAAGTAAAGGTACTGCCTTGCCCTTCTTCACTATCTACAATCACCCAGCCTCCCAGAAGTTTGGCAAACTCCCGGCAAATCGATAGCCCAAGTCCTGTACCGCCATATTTTCTCATTGTAGCTCCGTCACCTTGCTGGAATGCTTCAAAGATAAGTTTTTGCTTCTCTTTTGAAATTCCGATGCCAGTATCCTTCACCTTAATTTCAACCCAATTGCTAGCTCCTTTTGTCTGTATCCATTGTGCTACATTTTCTTCATCAGCTTTTTTGATTTGGACGGACACATAACCTTTTTCTGTGAATTTAAATGCATTGGACAACAGGTTTTTCAAAATTTGCTGGAAGCGCTGTTCATCCGTAAAGAAAATATCCGGAACATTTTTATCTTTTTCTATTATAAAGTCAATGTTCTTTTTCTTGGCTACATGATCGAAGTTACGGTGCAATAACTCAGGAAGTTCACTCATATTCATTTCATCAAAGACCACTTCGAGCTTTCCGACTTCAACTTTTGATAAATCCAAAATGTCATTGATCAACGTTAATAAGTCTTGCCCTGATGAGTTAATGACACGAGCGAATTCCTGTTGCTCTTCAGTTAATTTACTATCATTTGGATCGGAAAGCATTTCTGATAAAATCAGAATACTATTGAGCGGTGTCCGCAATTCATGGGACATATTTGCCATGAACTCCGATTTATATTTTGAACTTAACTTTAATTCTTCGGCTTGTTTTTCAAGGTTTTGTTTTGCGACTTGAAGCTCTTTTGATTTTTCTTCCGTTTCACGGTTTCTCTCTTCTAATTGTTCATTAATCATCCGCAACTCTTCAGCCTGTGTTTGCAGTTCCTCTGATTGGGCTTGCATTTCCTCTGACTGTGATTGTAATTCTTCCGATTGAGCCTGTAACTCCTCGGTTTGTGCCTGTGATTCTTGCAATAAACGCTCTATTTCCATCCGGCCCTCTACATTATTAATCGTGATGCCTAGAGTATCAAGAACCTGGTTCAGGAAATGTTTTTGCAACTTCGTAAAGGCCTCCAAGCTTGCCAATTCAACCATCGCCACAACCTCATCCTCAAAAACCACTGGCGCAATGACAATGCTTTTCGGATGGACTTCCCCTAATCCCGTTGTAACCAAGTGGAAATCTTCAGGGATATCGTCAATGACTTTCGATTTCTTTTCAAGGGCGCATTGTCCGATCAAACCTTCGCCCATACGGAATTCACGTCTGCCTGAGTCTTCACCATCTCCTGCAAAGCTGGCAAGCTTAACAAAACGCATGTCCTCACCCTCACCCCGCTTGAGGTAAAAAGCTCCAATTGAAGCTCCCATCATCGGTGCAAGTCTCGTAATGAATCGGTCAGCCAGAACTTCCACATCAACAATGCGCTGATACATGGTAGCTATATCTGCAACGCGGGTCTGGATCCAGTTCTGTTCACTGATCTTATCAGTGAAATCTTTCTCTTTTCGATTATAGGCCTCAAGCGATTCCGCCATATCATTGAACGATCTCGCTATATCACTAATTTCATCAGTAGTTCGAACCGGAATTCTTGGTACGACCGATAAATTTTTAAAATCGATATTTTTGATGACTTTCGTAATGGATTGCAGATCTTTCGATGTACTGCGAATCATCCAAACAACCGTTACGGAAATAACCAAAATGCTGAGAATGACCGCAAAAATCACAAAACTGATCATATCTTCATAAGTTTGTTTCGAATTACTTAAGGTATCTTTCATGACACCTTCTTGGTAATCCTTAAATTCATCCATCGTACTGATGACTTTCTTTCGTTTTTCCCTTTGATCGTCCATCAAGTTTGAAAGATCATCCGAAGAGTTTCCCGATTTTATCTTTTGGATGATCTCAGCCTCAGTTATGGAGTAAGAAGCATATTGAGTTTCAAACTCTTTCAATAATTGTTTTGCTTTCACCCTCTGTAAACTGCCTGATAAACCTGCAATTTTTGATTCAATCAAACTATGATTCTCATTGATGATTTCAAGGCTCTCTGCTCTTTCTTCTTTATTTGCATCATTCGCTGCAAACAAAATCTCACGGTCCGACCTAGAAAACAGCTGACGGATTTCCATCGAAGCTTGAACCTTTTCATAGCGATTTTCAACTATTTCCGTCATGCTACTCTTTAAATTGTTAAGCGTAACCATCATAAAAGAAAGTAAAATAGCCAAGAAAAGTAAGATTAAACCGAATCCCACCATTTGCTTCTTCCTAAAACCCATTTCCCCGCCCACCTTCATACAATTTTATAATCATCCAGAAATAAACGGCATTGCAAAATACATCTTATTACTATCATTTGGATCACTAGGATTTTTCTTTATATGCTTTTAATTTACTAAATGATAGATAGATTCATTGCTCAGACTCCATTTTAACATTTTCATAGCTAAAATGGTTACCTCCAGTGTTTTTAAAAATGTATTCCTTTTTCCAATTAAGTGGGAGTCTTTCTTTTCCTTTGTTATAACCAAAAGGCCAATCCGTATTTACTCATAATAAAAGCCGAAAGTTTTCACCTTCGGCTCTTGTTGGGAATCTGTTATTGAATTTTCTTCACTTCCACATATAAAACATGGTGGTCGGCCATTTCCTTTACAGTAAATTCATATCCGGCATATTCAATTCTATCCCCGACCGCAATCTCAAATCGGCCTGTCAGGAACCATCCGCCTAATGTATCGATATCTTCCTCTGGCAAATCGATTGCAAGGGTATCATTGACGTCTTCAACCAATGTTTTTGCATCGAAAACATAATGTCCTTCATTAATTTTTTGAATAAGCGGACGTTCATCCTGGTCAAATTCATCCTGGATTTCCCCAACGATTTCTTCAAGGATGTCTTCAACCGTAACAAGGCCGGCAGTTCCGCCATATTCATCAGTCAAGACCGCCATATGAATCCGTTCCTTCTGCATTTTCAGCAGCAGATCATGAATGGCGATCGTTTCAAGAACACGGATGACAGGTGTTACAAAGGAATCCACCGTCAGTTCTGTTACATTTTCCTCCGTAATCGTCGCTGTATAAAGTCTCTTGATATTGACCATTCCCACGACATTATCTTTATCACCGTCTATGACTGGGTACCTTGTGTATTGTTCTTCTTGAATAAGTTCAACAACTTCCAATAAAGGCATGCCCTTTTCGATAACGGTCATTTCCGTACGAGGAACCATGATCTCATTCGCAATACGCTCATCAAATTCAAATATCTGGTTTACATATTTGTATTCCGACTGGTTGATCTCACCGCTTTTATAGCTTTCCGATAAAATGATGCGCAGTTCTTCTTCAGAGTGGGCCATTTCGGACTCAGAAGCAGGCTTTAATCCGAATATGCCAGTTAGGAGACGGGCAGAACCATTCAGTAACCAAATAAATGGGTACAAAATCCGGTAAAAGAGAATTAACGGCTTTGAAAAAATCAAGGTTACCTCTTCTGCCTTTTGGATCGCAACTGTTTTTGGTGCCAGTTCCCCCACTACAACATGAAGGAATGTTACAGAACCGAATGCGATTACGAAAGAGATGATATGACTTACCGATTCCTCTAATCCCCATTTATTGAACAATGGTCTTAAAATCGCCTCAACTGTCGGTTCACCCAATACCCCCAAACCTAAGGCAGTTACTGTAATCCCCAACTGACAGGCAGATAAGTACTCATCAATATGGGTCGTCACTTTCTTAGCCGCAAGTGCATTTCTATGCCCTTCTTCAATCAACTGATTGATTCGGGAACTTCTGACTTTCACGATTGCAAATTCCGATGCAACGAAAAATGCGGTTAATGCTATTAGTACAGCTACTGCTAATAATTTTATAAAAATCTCCAATATGTGCGGGTTCACCATGAAGTGCCTATCCTTCTAACATTTGGATTAGACATACACGGTTTAATCCCAAGCACCTCCTGTATAAATGGGTTTATTCGTTTCAAAAGCGATTTTCGCCTTAACATGAACCAAAACCATTTAGCCTATATCGTTAATATGCACCTTTGCACACAAAATAATAGGGAATAAATTTTAATCATACCAGCAACACTAGTAATGATTGGATCAAGGCCATGCTTTCATGGGAAATCTGTTTTTTTAGAAGAAGCTCATTTTTTTCGTCTTTTTTAATCAAGCTGATGACTTCTTGAAGTTCTTCGTTCAGGCCATCCATTTTGTTTTTCAGTTGAAGACCTGTTTCCTCAATTGCGGATGCGACTTCCTTTTCCTGTTTAAATATATCTTTTATGTCTTCCAATGAAAGGTTCTTTCTTTTATATCCCTCGATACTGCGGAGCCTTTCAAGTTCACCTACCGAATAATAGCGGTAATTAGAGGCGGAACGCTCTGCTTTAAGCAGGCCTAAGTTCGTATAATAATCAACGGTTCGTTTTGTAACATTCGCCATTTCCGCCAACTCGCCAATTTTTAATGTCTCGTTCCCAATATAACCCCTCCAAACCGTAACGTGATGGTTTAGACAATCTGAACATATGTCTTTTCCGCCATGACGTTTTATTCTATCCTCTAATCGTACATTATTTTTATTGAAATGAAAAATATTTTTAATTGGATGAAAGGATAAATATTGTTTTATTCACATTTTTACCCTTCATGGATAAACAAAAACCGATTAATTGAATAATCGGTTTAATTTATGATTTAAGCCATGGATTCTATTTTTTTGTTTTAACTGAAAATTGATTGCTCAATATCTTAGGACCGCATTGGCATAGGGAAGAATGCTTTAGCCTTTTTATTGGTTTTCCGCATGTTTCACAGACTTTTGCTACCATTTATACTGTCCTCCTCGCTTTAACTGCTTGTTATACCTATTATACTACTTCATTGATGATAATCAATACTATATTAAAATCATTATAAACTATAGGGTGATTTTGCATTTTTATCACTTATTTTATAAGCATCTCACTTCACAAGTGATAAATATGGATTTTGGTGATTCCTTTAGGAGTGGGACTTTTAGGTCTTCTTTAAAAATGGGACTGACATACGTCAGTCCCATTTTTTTATTCAGTTGCATGTAAAGAATTACTCCTTTTAACCCAATAGGTCGCCAATACGATTAAAAGAATTAAAACAACTTGCGGCACCAGCGTTTCCATTGTTGGATAGAGACCTATCCATTCTACAAATGGGAAGGAACTGATCGTATTTGTCTGTATCACTTGCGAAACCTGAAGCGAATGGATAGAGACCCCAAGAATCTTGAAAGCCAAGGCATATATGAGTATCGTTGCGACTTTAAAGAATAGGGTCATCGGTAATTTTACACTGTAGCGTAACATGATGAATCCAATTACCACTAATATGAGGAAGGCAAGGAAAATCCCGCTCATCAGCTGCTTTAATTCCATATATGGAGCCATTCCAGCATAAAAGATAATGGTCTCCGCACCTTCACGGAATATGGATAGAAAACTGATTAAAGCAAAAGAGATGATGCTTCCCGTTGCAATGGCTTGGTTCATTTGCTTGCTGATATAACGGTTCCATGCATGGACATTCGATTTACTATGAAGCCACAGACCAATTGTCAACATCATCAATACAGCTATTATCCCAGTGATTCCCTCAATATATTCCCGGCTCGACGCAGCCGTGACCTGAGAGAAAACGATATTGATTATGACCGCCAATATGGAACTGGCAACTAAACCTGCACCTACCCCTGTCCAAATCCACTTTTGTTTGTCCGCTTGCCCTATTTTCTTTAGGAAAGACAATAATGTAGCCACAATCAAGAGTGCTTCCAATCCTTCCCGTAAAAGAATCAGAGCGGCATCCCATGTTGTATAACTCGTATCATCAATCAAAGGGAGTAACCTTGAGTTTAAATCGGATACGATTCCCTTCGCTTCCTCAGCCTTTACCTTTTTCGATTGCAATAGGCTGATTGCGGTAGGGACTTTCGTTTCCATATCGCTGTAAAGCTTGCTGTCCCTTGTGGAGACCTCCCCTTCGACATTAGGCCAAATTGTTAAAATTTCATTTAACTGATCAACGGCAGAATCGATGTCATCCTTTTCAATATCCGTTGCACTACTTTGTAAGAGTTGCGTTACATCCCCAAGTGAATAGGTCTTCTTCTGGCTTCCTTCTTCAACTTTACCAGCAAGGAAATCCTCCATTAAACCCTTCAATTCAATTAGATTCTTTTTGGCTTTTTCCGAATCTGGGGGATCTTGTGTAATCGCTATTCGTACAAAGGCCATACTTGTTTCAATTTCACCATATGTAGCTATACTTTTCTCCCTGACAACGACCTCTGCGTCGGTCCATTGATTCAGCAGGTTCGTATATTGAACTTTAGCTTGATCAAAGTCACCTTTAGTTACCGTTGCGTCCAACTCATCTATTAAAGGAATTATCGCTTGTAACCTTTCTTTATGGTCCGTCTTGTCAACTGGGTTTTCATTAGTATCATATGTAACAAGAGTACTTGATAAAGCCGATAGCCGCTTTTTGATTTCATCTGTTGAGGCTTGTTCTCTCAAAGCGCTTTTTACAGCGGATAGTTGCTCGTCGACTTTCACCGCACTTTCACTGTCCGTTTTTATCGTTTTCCATTCTTTCTCGAATAGATCAATATTTTTCGATACTTCCTTAAGGTCCCCGGATTTTACCTTCATTAAACTATCGCCAATATAAACAAAAAGCTGATCATGGTTTTCACCCGCCGAAACGATCCTTACAGCAGATGAAAGAAATAAAAGACTGACTATTAGAACCAATATCCCACTCTTCCATTTAGAAACGGTCATACCGTTCCCTCCTTTTTCATGAACTAAAATCGCCAACCCGGATAATATCCATGCTGGCGATTTTCACGTCCTCATTTGTAATTCAATTTATCCAAAAAGGGAATCCCCAATATAGCCACCCTTTTTCACACCTGGTAAACAGGCGAACATGGCACTGCCCTTGTGAACGATATATTCGTTGAGCTTATCATTTTTCGCTAGTCGCTCCTGTATGGGAATAAATTGTTTACTTGGGTTTCGCTGAAAACAAATGAATAGCAGGCCCGCATTGAAGCTTCCTGTTTTAGGATCCATTCCATCTGCATATGAATAAGGACGTCGCAGTATCTTTGCTTTTCCGTCCCCCCTAGATAGACTCATATGCGAATCTTTGGGAATGATCCGATTTCCATTTGGGTCTTTAGCTTCCAGGTCAGGGCTATCAAACTCATTCTTCATTCCTAGCGGAGCTCCACTGTCCCGATGTCGGCCAAACGTATTTTCTTGTTCTTTCAATATTGTGCGGTCCCAAACTTCAATGTACATCTGAATTCGGCGCACCACCATATAACTACCTCCAATAAGCCAGTCAGGCCCGTCATCAGCCTTTACCCAAACATGCTCATTCATTTCACTGTTATTATTCTTATCCGGATTGGCAGTCCCATCCTTAAACCCAAATAAGTTTCGCGGTGTCGTTTTTTGTGAATCGGCTTGCTTAGTCCGTTGAAAACCTGTCTGTGCCCAATGAATGATTGTTTTCCCTCTCCCGATTCTCACTAAATTCCGAACAGCGTGAAAAGCCACTTGAAGATCATCTGCACATGCTTGAATACAAATATCTCCACCGCTCCATTCTTCTTCCAATGCATCTAGAGGGAATTTGGGCAGGTCCTTTAATTCAGCAGGTCGTTTCGATTTCAAACCAAATCGATCTTTCCCATCTTTCGAAAATAGGGTAGGACCCACTCCAAAAGTAATCGTTAAATTGGAAGGTGATAATTCTTTCGCTTCCCCCGTATCTTTTGGAGGCATATTTGTATTAAGAGATGCTTCACCAATTAAATCTCCTGCTGTCATCTGAGCCGCAGCCTCTGTCCAATCCTTAAACAGCTGGATTAAATCAGACCTATTATCTGTCGTTACTTCCAATGATGCAAAATAAAGGTTATCTTGCGCTTCAGTGGTGATACCAGCCTGATGCGCTCCATAAAATGGGACAATATCTTTAGTTTGCCCCTTTGCCTTTTGATCAGAAAGAGTCAGCAGTCCTCCAAATCCAGATGCTCCTATCGCGACTCCGATTCCACCGACTCCTGCCGTTTTCAACATATTTCTACGACTTACTTTTTTTGTAAAAATACCAATTTCATCTTTTGGCGTGTTTTCTTTCAATTATGATTCCTCCGTTACAATCCCTATTTGCGAAAGTGGTTCAGCTAATGCATCAATTGCTTGGCTCAACTCTTTGACTTCAGATTCCTTTAAATCCGTATATGAGATGTAGCCATTTCCTTCTTTATGCTTTTCAAGCAAGCCGTATACATCGTCAAAACGTTTTTGGATTTCCGCAGCAAGCTTCGGATCCTTTTCTTTCAGCGCTGGCGTAAGCAGTTCATAGATCTTTTCTGCCCCTTCTACATTTGCAACGAAATCATATAAATCCGTATGAGAATATCGGTCCTCTTCTCCTGTAACTTTACTGGTAGAAACTTCATTCAATAAATCCACTGCACCCGTAATTAATAAATCAGGTGTGACCTCAACCGTTTCAACTTTGGCACGAAGCAAATTGACATCACTCATTAATTGATCTGCATACCCTTCGTACCCCTTGGTTGTGTTTTCTTCCCATAACCCCATTTCAATCCGGTGGTAACCGCCCCAGTCTGCATCTTTGACGTCCCCTTTACGCGCATCAATTTTCGGATCAAGATCCCCAAATACTTCTGCGATCGGTTCCGCTCTCTCATAATGCATGCGGGCTGGTGCGTATGCTTCCTTCGCTTTTTCAATATCTCCGGAAGATACCGCCGTAGTAAATTCTTCCGTTGCGTTTACGAACTCTTCTATTTCACCAATTGCATATTCCCTGTACTCGGTAGATACATCATCAAGCTTACTCGCACTCGCTTCTTTGGCGTTATCATCTGCGGGCTTAGTTTCTTCCTTTTTCTGCGTACAGCCAAATAATAGGCTTGTTGATAGTAAGACTGCTAATGTCGCCTTTGCTTTCTTCATATTGTATTCTCCCTTAGAAATGATTTGTAGGTTCATATTATCAGATAATGAAAATCATTATCAATATATATTTTAATGAAAATGCGACATTTTTCATTCTCATCGAAAAAATCCACCCACTTTACCTTTTCCCTTCCGTATATAAAAAGCTTACAGCGGCTAAAAATAAAAAAAGGCAGTGTTCTTTCAACTACCTCTAACGCTCACTCATTAACTTGTCATTTTCTTTGTCCATGATTTTTGTGATGTCCTCAACAAATTGATTGATAAATATTAGCTCTTGCTCATTATAAGCGGAACATAAATCTTTGGTGGCCATAGAGAGTGATTGATAGTGTGATTTAATGTGTTCCTGTCTTTCGGATATCGGTGCAATCATTACCCGTCTTCCGTCCATATGATCTCGTTCTCTTTTAACATAACCGGATTTCTCAAGGCGATTGATCAGTGCCGTAACCGAGCCCGTACTCAATCCTGTAATTTTGGATAGTTCTCCAGCGGTTATTGGTCCTGTTTCATTCAATATTTCCGCACTCTTTAAATCCGTATGGGACACCCCTATTTTCTGAGCCATGTTTTGTTGAAATAAAACGGATCTCATTCCATACCTTTGCAAACTGTGTGTTAAACTCTCTAACAGAGCTGCATTCACCCCATAATCGCTTGACATAAAATGCCACCCCTTTTACACTTGAATTTATCTTGATTTTCAAGATAAATGTTTTGTTTCATCTTAACGTTTACCCTTCAACCATGTAAAGGAAATTCATGAGCTGGTTGATGCGAAGGAGGAAAATAAATGAACGATCAAAAAAAACAAAGATTCATTGTTGCCGGTTTATTATTGGGTATCTTGATGTCAGCAATGGATAATACGATTGTTGCGACTGCAATGGGAACGATCGTTTCCGATTTAGGCGGGTTCGATAAGTTTGTATGGGTGACATCTGCCTATATGGTCGCCACGATGGCAAGTATGCCGATTTTCGGTAAGCTTTCCGATATGTATGGTAGAAAAAGGTTTTTTATTTTTGGACTCATAGTCTTTTTAATCGGTTCCGCTTTATGCGGTATGGCTCAGAGCATAGTACAGTTAAGTATCTTCCGTGCCATCCAAGGTATAGGCGGAGGAGCTTTGATGCCCATCGCCTTTACGATCATTTTCGATATTTTCCCACCTGAGAAACGAGGAAAATTGACAGGGCTTTTTGGTGCTGTATTTGGGGCCTCCAGCGTATTGGGACCGCTTTTAGGTGCATATATTACCGAATATTCCAGCTGGCACTGGATTTTCTACGTCAATGTTCCGATTGGAATCATCTCTTTATTTTTTATCTGGAAATATTACAAGGAGTCAGCCAACACCCAAGAGCAAAAAATTGATTGGGGTGGTGCAGCAACTCTCGTCATTGCCGTTATCAGCTTAATGTTCGCTCTCGAACTGGGCGGAGAGTATGGCTGGGGTTCATCTCCTATCATAGGTCTGTTTGCTAGCTTTGTGGTTTTCTTCATTTCTTTTTTCTTTTTCGAAAAAAGGGCAAAGGATCCAATCATCTCATTATGGCTGTTTAAAAGGCGATTATTTGCCACTTCTCAAATTTTAGCCATTCTTTATGGCGGTACATTCATTATTTTAACCGTTTATATTCCGATTTTCGTCCAAGCGGTTTACGGTGGTTCCGCAACAAATGCCGGATTGATCCTCACCCCTATGATGCTCGGTTCGGTATTCGGCAGTGCAATTGGCGGGATATTCAATACAAAGACAAGCTTTCGCAACTTAATGACGATTTCCGTCATCTGCTATTTTTCGGGTATGCTTTTATTAGGGACCATTACTCCTGATACCAGCAGGACTTTATTAACTTTATACATGATTCTGACGGGGTTTGGCATGGGCTTTTCCTTCTCCCTTTTGCCTATTGCCTCCATTCACAATTTGGAACCAAGATTCCGGGGGTCGGCCAACTCAACAAACTCATTTCTCCGTTCTTTTGGGATGACACTCGGTGTAACGATTTATGGAGCGATTCAGAACAATGTGTTCACAAGTAAAATGGCGGATGCATTTAAAGGAATGCAAGAAAGCCCGGATACAGCCGGATTAATCAAGGACCCACGTCAACTCTTCCAATCGGACGCACGTGCCGAGATTCCGGACTTTGTCCTGGATAAAATCGTTCATGCGATGTCCGATTCGATTTCACTAATATTCACCTTGGCCCTCATTCCGATTGGTCTTGCAGCAATCACTGTGTTCTTTATGGGAAAAACAAGAGTGGAAACAACTTCAAATGAGGAATCATTAAAATAAATAAAGGCGCTGGACTTCCAGCGCTTTTTATTTATTTTCATTCCTTCTATTTAGGAGGTGAAAATTACCGAAAAATCAGTCTACTACTAAAATATAAGTAACACATTCACATACCGAGGTGAGAAGTTTGAAGATTGTATGTTTTGGTGACAGTTTAACCAGAGGCATTTCTTATGTTAAGGGACGGCTTCGCATTATTAAAGAAAATTATCCGAACTCTTTAGCTAAGCTTACAGAATCATTGCCATTCGTGGAAGTTTTGAATAAAGGGGTTTTCAATGACAACTCCGACCTGTTGGTTAGCCGGATCGAGAAAGACGTGATGTCGGAAAATCCCGATATCGTATTAATAGAGGTCGGTGGAAACGACTGTAACTTCCATTGGGAAGAAGTAGCCAAGAATCCAGATGGTAACCATGAGCCCATCGTTCCAATCGAACGTTATCTGGAAAATATCACACAACTTGTCAAGCAGGTTCAGGACGAGCATGTAACACCTTTCCTTTTAACTCTCCCACCTTTGGACCCTGCCAGGTATTACAGATCCATCGCTGATAAATTCGGGCATTCGATCGGGCATTTCGTTTCCCATGTCGGAGGTATTGAACATTGGCATGGGATGTATAATCGCCAATTGAAAAACCTTGCAGAAGATCTTAAGGTGCCTTTGATTGATGTCCGTTCCCATATTAAATCCTCCGGCGACTTGGGTCTCTTGATTAGTGATGATGGCATCCACCTCACTTCCGAAGGGTATCAGCAAATGAGCATGGCCATATTCTATGATTTACAAAAGCATATGGCAGTGGAAATAGCTCCTCGGCCATAAAACAGAAAAAAAGGCAAAGCATGGCGCTTTGCCTTTTTTTGGTTTTTATAGACTTTTCACTTCCACGTTTTCCGGAAGCTTGAAAGGGTTCTCGGTATTGATCCTGTCATAAAACATCATCCCGTTCAAATGATCTAGCTCATGTTGAAAAACGATTGCAGCAAAGCCCTTCAGCCGCATCTCTATTTCCTCACCATTACCATCCACCGCTTTAATTTTAACCCGTTCATAACGCGGTACATATCCTTTAACATCACGATCGACAGAAAGGCAGCCCTCACTTTGCGGTAAATAGATCATTGTGGCAGAATGACTGATAATTTTCGGATTCACAAGGGCATATTCAAACAGCTTCCCCTTTTCGTCTGGAAAATACATGACGAACATGCGTTTATTCAAGCCTATCTGATTTGCAGACAACCCAACGCCTTCACGCAAGTTGTACTTCTTTTGGAGTTTTGGGTCCTGGCTATTTTTAAGGTATTGCATCATGCATTCCAACGTTTCACGATCTTCATCCGAAATCGGCAGGCTAACTTCATCCGTTACCTGACGCAGAATTGGATCTCCTTCTCTAACGATATCCTTCATCGTAATCATATAGTCTTTTATAAATTTACTCATAGAACTTCACACTCTTCTACCATTTTATTTTTTCATGACTTAGACCATTTCACTTTAGCATTTCGCATTTAAAAAGTCTAATAAGCAGGTTAGAATAAATTTACCTAAATCCTGGACTCCATTACTAAAATTTTCAATAATGAATTTCATTTCCTTACTCTAACATTATTTACCTTAACTTTAGGGTACAAAGACCTATATATTAAACGTTTAAAAATTCTATACTGAATATATATTCTTAAAGGAGATGAAAAATTGAATTCGAACTCTAAATTTGTTTCGAAGTTGCTGCCGTTCTTGACGGCTTTCATTGTGATAATTGCTGGAATCAGTTGGTATGTTGTTACACAGTCAAAGGAAATGGTCATTCCTTTTTCTTCTGTAGAAAAGACGATTAAAGCTCAAAATGGAGCCCCTGTCACCATTGAAGAAAAAAAGAATGGCACTCTTCACATCTCCACACCAGATGGAGAATACGTTTCTAGTATTCCTCCCAACAGTCAAATGATCAATAAACTTGTCGAAACATATAACGTTCAATATTCTTTTTCATCAACTAATAAATCAGCAATATGGATTCTAGGCGGATTGTTGGCGGCTCTCGTCGCAACCGGTGTCATTATACAGAAAAGATCAAAAGGTGGATTACGGATCGGCAGCAAGAAACAAAGCCTTTCCACCCCTAAGCCTCTACCAGAGATAACCATGGATGATGTAGGCGGTTTGCAAACCGAAATCAAACAGGAAATCCTACAGACGCTCACTACACTAAAAGAACCTGAACGTTCAGCAAAGATTGGAATTAAGCCGCCTCAAGGCATTTTATTATACGGCCCCCCTGGGACGGGGAAAACGTTGCTTGCCCAGGCAATCGCAAAAGAGCTTGGTTCAAACTTCTTCTCTACGAGCGGTTCGGCCTTCAACGAAATGTTTGTTGGAGTCGGTGCAGCCCGTGTCCGCAGTCTTTTCCAAAATGCACGTAAGCAATCGCCAGCTGTCATTTTCATCGATGAAGTGGATGCGTTGGCCGGCAAAAGGAAAGCTCATGGCGGGGAAGAAGGCGAAAAAACGTTAACTGAACTGCTTGTGCAATTGGACGGAGGCCATCCAAATGAAGGCATTTTATTCATCGCAGCGACCAACCGGAAAGATATGCTCGATGAGGCATTTCTACGTCCGGGCAGGATCGATTTCTCTTTCCAAGTTCCACTCCCAGATACACAAGGAAGAAAGGAAATCATCGATATCCATTCGAAGGGAAAGCATTTGGCAACGGATGTCCTTGCCTCCTTGGATGAATTGGCTGAAAGTACATCCGGTTTCTCCGGTGCTGACTTAAGTGCTCTATTCGATACTGCCTCACGTCATGCACTGAGGAATGAACAGGATATGATTCGTAAACAGGATCTTGATTATGCCATTGACCGTACGATACTTGGAGCCACATCACGTACTTTGAATGATGTGGATACGAAGCGGCGTGTGGCCATTCATGAAAGTGGACATGCCCTGATTGCAGCTTTGACAAAGCCTGGTTCTGTTCGAAAGGCGACCATCATTCCTCGTGGGGAAGCCCTTGGATATGTAGCGCCGATACCAAAAGAACTACATCTAGCTACAGCAAGCGAATTGCTTGATCAAGTCAAAATGATTTTAGCGGGCGGCGTGGCGGAAAGAATGTATTTAGGGGAACACAGTATTGGTGTAGGCGGAGATGTACAGCAGGCGAAACATCTACTTGAACAAATGGTCGATACGGGAATGCTTCAAGATGGATTTACCCTCACTTTCAATAAAGGTGAGAAGGAACAAAAGATGCAGGAATTATTCACCAAAGCGATTCAGGAAACGGAAATGTTGATTGATACGAATCGCCAACAGTATGATGAGCTCGTTGATGAGTTATTGAAAAAAGAGACACTCGATGGATCAGAAGTTCAGCGTATCGTTGATGCTTCAGAAATAACCAGCGTATGCTCGAATGCTTAACACTATTTTCTGCTGGAGTGTTTTAAAACCTACTCTGTGTTTGGGGCCTGTTTGAATCGAACAGGCTCTTTTTTTTGATCATATTCGGAGGCGACCCGTAAAGCTAAGAAGTGAGGAAAGGGGAAATTAACCAGAAGGAAATTCCGTCCACTCTCTGTGAGTGGATTTCAGCATATAAAAGGGCTGTCGACATTGTCGACAGCCCTTTTTCAAGGTTTGCACCTATCACTTTATAGTTTTTCCAACTGGATGATACCTGGTGTGTTTTGTTTCTGGATCCCTGCCTTTTGCAATTTCACTGCCGTTCCTTCTGGTAAGTTAGTGAATATGATAGGAGTGACCGTAGACGGAGCATTCCGTTTTATGAAATCTAAATCAATTTCCAAAAGAGGTGTTCCTTTTGTTATCTTTTGACCTTCTTGCACAAGAGATGTAAAGCCTTCTCCATTTAATTTAACTGTATCTAAGCCAACATGGATCAGAATTTCCAGTCCATTATTCATTTTCAATCCCAATGCATGATTTGTTGGGAAGATACTAAGCACTTCCCCATCGATTGGTGATACTAGTTTCCCATTGACTGGCTCGATAGCAAAGCCATCACCCATCATTTTCATCGCAAATACTTGATCGGGAACCTGCTCTATCGGCAAAACGGTTCCTTCGATTGGAAGGACAAAGTCATTTGCCCCCAAAGTTTGGTTTTCTTCCACTCTTTCCTCTGCCACTTGTGCAGATGGACCTGTTTTCACTTGAATTGGATCGACGCCATTCTTGACAAGTTGTTTCATCGCATTTGCCACAAATTCAACATTCGTTCCAACAATGACTTGCACACTTGATTTATTCAATTTCATTACACCGCGCGCACCATGCCTTTTTAAGGCGGCTTCATTCACATTACCTGTATCGGCAACTTCTAAACGTAAGCGTGTTGCACAGTTATCAATTAGCTTTATGTTTTCTTTACCGCCAAGATCTTGAATGAAAAGCGATCCCATATCGGTATATTTATCCCCTGTTTTCACAATAGTTTCTTCTTCCACATCTTCCTCATCATCTTCCCGGCCAGGTGTTTTTAAATCCATGATCTTGATGACAAAATAGAAAATCACGAAGTAAACGACAGCGTATACTAAGCCAATCGGTATTAACCATAGTGGTTTTTGCGCAATGCCAAAGTTCAAGAAATAATCAATGGCTCCTGCGGAGAATCCAAAACCGTGATGAATATCCAAAATAACAGCAAGTGCCAAAGAGACCCCGGTTAATAAGGCATGTATTACATATAACACTGGCGCGATGAACATGAACAGAAATTCAATCGGTTCAGTGATTCCTGTTAAGAACGAGGTGAAGGCTAACCCGAGCAGCATCCCCGTCACCAATTTACGTTTCTCTTTCTTAGCAGCTGCAATCATCGCTAATGCTGCAGCGGGAAGGCCGAACATCATGATTGGGAAAAAACCAGTCATGAAAGGTCCAGCAGTTGGATCACCTGCGAAGAAACGGTTTATATCACCGGTCGCTCCATTGTATTCACCAAATACGAACCATACCATACTATTCAGGACGTGATGCAAACCTACTGGAAGCAATAAGCGATTCAATACGCCAAATACTCCTGCACCTAAAGCTCCTGCACCTGTAATCCAGTCTCCGACGTTATTGATTAGATCTTGAATAGGAGGCCATACAAAACCGAATATTCCCGCAAGTAAAATCATCGCCAGAGATGTGATAATCGGAACAAATCGTTTCCCTGAAAAGAATCCAAGCCATTCAGGGAGTTTTATTTCAGAGTATCTATTATATAGGAAGGCAGCAACTATACCTGATATAATACCTCCTAATACAGCCATGTCGATATCTTTATTAATCGCTTGTGTACCATTCGTCAAAACAAAGTAACCAACAAGACCAGCTAATGCCGCAGCACCGCTCCCATCTTTGGATAATCCAATCGCTATACCTAAAGCGAACAGTATGGCAAGGTTATCAAAAATTGCTTTTCCCGAGGCAGCCATAAATGCAATATCAAGTAAATCCGGTTGCCCTAACCGAAGCAATAAAGCTGCTGCTGGTAAAACAGCAATTGGCAACATCAAAGCTTTCCCAATTTTTTGTAGAAAATTTAACATCTAACTCATCTCCCTTGTTCCTAACATCTTTTGATTCAGCAGAATGACAAGACATATAAAGCGTTTTCATTTTGTCAATAGAATAATTTTTCTTTGGCTTATACTAGCACAGAAAAGATATAGATGTCTATACCAATTTATCTGGAAATATACTATATTCTTAGAATATAAGAGAAAAATATCATCATTTACCCCTTAACTGGTCTAGACAACTATTAATAAAAACGATAAAATGAGGGCAAAATACAAGAGACCAATTCATGACTCATTCATTAAGTTTTACTTTCACAAAGGAGATTATGTATGAAAACATTCATTATTAATGATCTGATTGTTCATAGCGAAAACGAAACATACAAAAATGGGTACATTAAGGTCGTGGATGGAAAAATTGCCGAAGTTGGGCCAGTAAACCAATACAAACATGACGATGATGTTAAAGTAATCACTCTTTCATCAGATTACCAGGTAATTCCCGGTGCCATCGACATTCATATCCACGGGGCATCCAATTCCGATGCAATGGATGCCACACATGAAGCATTATCTACAATGGCAGAGACTCTTCCCAAAGAAGGAACCACCAGCTTTCTGGCCACTACAATGACTCAAACTACCGAAGCCATTGAATCAGCACTACTTAATGCTGGTAAATATATCGAAAGTCAATCTCAAGAACACGCTGAAATAATTGGAATCCATTTAGAAGGTCCTTTCATTTCACCGGTCCGTAAAGGAGCACAGCCTGAAGAGCATATCGTTGACCCTGATGTCACTCTATTTAAAAGGTGGCAGGAAATGGCCGAAAATCAAATCAAGCTTGTAACGCTTGCTCCTGAACAACCAAACGGATTAGATCTTGCCGCTCACTTAAAGGCAACTGGTGTCGTCGCTTCCATTGGACATTCAGATGCAACATATGACCAAATCTATGAAGCAATCCAAGCAGGGACTACCCACGTTACACATCTTTATAATGGGATGCGGGGACTCCATCACCGTGAACCTGGTGTTTTGGGAGCTGCTTATCTTCGAGACGAGCTATATGTTGAACTTATTGCTGACGGCATTCACTGCAGGCCGGAAATGATCAAGCTGGCATATAACCAAATTACCAGCGAACGAATGATCTTGATAACGGATTCGCTTCGTGCCAAATGGCTTGAAAAGGGAACCTATGATTTAGGTGGTCAGCCTGTGTATGTTAACGAAACGAAAGCAACGCTTTCAGATGGTACACTAGCCGGCAGTATATTGAAAATGAACGATGCCATCAAGAACACAATGGAATATACCGATTGTTCCATGACTGACATTATAAAAATGACGGCGGAAAACCCTGCCAAACAACTTCGGATTTTTGACAGAAAAGGAAGCATCCAGGTCGGCAAAGACGCCGATCTTGTAATATTGAATGACCGCTTGGACGTTGAAATGACGTTCTGCAGAGGAAATTTAGCTTTTAAAAAGGAGAATGTATAATGAATATCATACAAGTGCAGGACTACATGGAAATGAGCCGGACAGCCGCAGAAATAGTGATCGGAAAAGTCAAAGGAAATCCTGATATCAAATTGGGCCTTGCAACAGGCGGTACCCCTAAAGGAATGTACGATAATTTGATTGAAGATCATGTGCGCAATCATACTTCTTATGAACATGTAACGTCTTTTAATCTTGACGAGTATATCGGCTTAAAACCAAATGATCCAAACAGTTATCATTATTATATGAATGACTCCCTATTCACTCACATCAATATAAATAAAGAGCGCACTCACCTGCCAAATGGCACAGCAGATGACACCAACGGAGAATGTAAACGGTATGATGAAATGATTGATTCCGTCGGAGGGATCGATCTTCAGATACTTGGCATTGGGCAAAATGGCCATATTGGTTTTAATGAACCTGGAACTTCCTTCACATCAGGTACACATGTCGTGACACTCGAAGAATCCACGCGTCAAGCGAATGCACGTTATTTCGATTCCATAGACGAAGTTCCTACACATGCCGTTACGATGGGCATTTCAACAATCATGAAAAGCAAAGAAATTCTGCTGTTGATATCTGGTGAAGAAAAAGCCGAAACCTTGAAGAAATTGATACACGGTGACATTTCAGAGGAATTCCCTGCATCTATCCTAAAAAAACATAATAATGTTACAATTATCGCAGACCAAAAAGCGTTATCCGGAGTGATAATACCCTAAAAGGAGCGAAAGTCGATGATTGATAAAAACTCACCTCTTCCGATTTATTTTCAAATCGAAGAACAAATAAAAAGACAAATAGAAAACGGTGAGTTCCAAGCGCACGATGCCCTTCCATCTGAACGCGAATATGCCGAGCAATTCGGAATTAGCCGGATGACCGTCCGGCAAGCCATAAATAATTTGGTGAATGACGGATACTTATACCGTCAAAAAGGAAGGGGAACCTTTGTCGCCGATAAGAAGTTGGAGCAGCAGCTCAATGGGCTGACCAGCTTTACAGAGGATATGAAAGCCAGGGGGTTAAATCCAAGCAGTAAGCTGCTGAGCTTTGAAATCATTCCGGCTAATAAGAAAATTGCCAGTGAATTGCACATTTCCCTTCATGCTCCCGTTTATGAAATAAAACGCATTCGCTTGGCAGATGATGTTCCAATGGCACTCGAGACCGTGTACATGTCTGCTAATTTAATTAAAGGACTAACGGAAGAAATCATTAACCTTTCCCTTTACCAGTATGTGGAGAATTACATTAAACTTAAAATAGACTATGCTTCACAAACATTGGAATCAGCGATTGCTTCTGAATTGGAAGTGACCCATTTAGCGATCCCAAAGGACTCACCCATATTATTCATTCAAAGGAATACATTTTTAATAGATGGAACTCCTCTTGAATATGTTAAATCGGCTTATCGTGCAGACAGGTATAAGTTCACTATCACTATATCCAGATAATCTTAAATATTTTTGATATACAGAAGGGCCAATCACTAGAGTCTATTAATTGCTAAAGGTAATGGAGGGTGGCACATATATGAATTCATACTTTGAAGAAGTTCAGGCTTTACTCAAAATTGTGGGAGAACAGGAAAAGCAATCAATTAAGGAATCTGTGGAACATATCTCGAAAGCAGTGGTGTCGGATGGAGTCATTCATCTATTCGGAAGCGGACATTCTCATATTTTGACGGAAGAGGTATTTTACCGGGCAGGTGGGTTAGCCGCCATTCATCCTATTTTCGTTGAAGATTTGATGCTTTTTAAGGGAGCATCTAGGTCATCACAACTCGAAAGGCAAAATGACCTATCTGAGAAATTCATGCTTGATGAGGATATCCGTCCTGGCGATGTCTGTATTGTCATTTCATCGTCTGGTGTGAATCCCGTTCCCATCGATGTAGCTATAATCGCAAAAGAAAAGGGCGCCTTTGTCATTGGCCTTACATCACCGGAGTATGCAAACAGTTGTCCTTCACGGCATAAAAAGAAGCTTTATCTCCACGATGTCGTTGATATGGTCATAGACAATCATATTTCCAAAGGTGACACATTGCTGAAATCAAATAATATATCCTTTGGTTCCGGATCGACCGTAATCGGGGCCGTCCTTCTCAATATGATTTTCACACAAGTCATTGAAACGATTATTGAATCAGGAGTGACCCCTCCCGTATTTCTAAGCAGTAATATCGAAGGGGCAGATGAACACAATCAAAAGATTATCGCGAAATATAAAACAAGAATCCCCCAATTGTGAATCGGTATAGCCAAAAAGGCATACATAAGCTTTTATGTTCCACATGATGAAATAATAAAGAAGGCATCCATTCGAATGCCTTCTTTATTTTATAGTCCCTTTTAATCCTTTTTTTAAAAAAACAGCCACCAATTCGCGTTTCCAAACGTTGCAACCATTACTGAACAACGGCAAGATGACAAACGCGTATAAAGCAAGCCCCACCAATATTAACGTGGCAATCTCCAAGAGTGATAAAACCCCAGCCGGCATCATCGCAGCAAAAGTTCCCCCATCTTATTGACCTAGAAGAAAACTTCCATATACCGATCAATCAAACCAGAAAATTTTTCATTTGTCATCGTTGCACCTCTCAAAAGGTAGCTCAATCATTAAACTATTTGTAGCTTACTACTGTTTTATTTAACATATCAATCCCATAATAGTTTATTATTCCTAGTTTAACTCATGGTAAATAAGGGAAAACCAAAGTAAGCAAACAATCTACTATTCTAAGGGAGGAAATATAAATGACTCAAACAACTATCGAAACTCAAACGAATAGCAAACTGTTAAAAGGGATTCTAATTGGAGGACTTGTTGGCGGTGCGTTAACCTTGCTTGACTCCAATACAAGAAATAAAGTAAAGCGTTCAGCCGTCCTTTTAAAAGACAACTCCATGAATATGATTGAACAGGTCAAGGAGAATCCGGGCGAAATGAAGGAACAAATGGTATCAGGAGTCAAAGGCGCAACAGAGACGATTAAAGAGGCAATCAATGACGTTGAAACCTTATATGAAACCGTCAATGAAGACGTGGTGGGTAAAGTATCCGAAGTAAAGGATATCTCCACTAACGCCCTTGGTACAGCTAAGGACGCAACAAATGAATTAAAGGACATCAGCTCAAAAGTGGTCGTTGCCGGTAAACAACTGAAGGAAACACCAACACAATCATTGAAGTCAGATAATAAAAAAAGTGAAAAAGAGAGCGATGACGTCGTTACAAAATCAGGATTATCCAATCAAAAATCAATTTCATCGAACTTCTAATATATAAAAAAGCTGAGGCATTATGAATCGACCCTTTGTAAAGGACATTTTAAAAAAAGCTAGGCAACTTGAAGGAGATGCTGTCTGTATTTTGCAGGCGGCATCTTTAATGGTCGACAAATAAGCACGTTTGCCGTGATGGTAAGTTAAGTAAGTGATGTCCGTTAATAATACTTTGCCTGCGACACCTTGTTTGAATGGACGCTGTAGGAGGTTTGGATAAGTACGGTGTTCGTGTGTCACTTTTGCCATTCGGCGATATGGATTCGCTTTTCAGATCGGGCAGATCCTATTAAATTTATTCATAATGCGACGAATTCTTTTAAGTTGTAAGTGATTTGATACTGATTTTCTAACGTCATTTTAATTTGACACGCACCTTTTTTTCTTCGACGAAAATGATCTGTGTACGTGATGGCCTTGTCACTAAGAGCTTGAACATGAGGATTACATTTTAGTTGTGCTTGTTCTTTCTCCGTTGGTCATCTTAGTTCACTCCGACGTGTTTTTTCTTATCATAAACAAAAGTACCCTACAGGATAGACTTTTTTCAAAGTGTCTATTCTATAGGGTACTTTTTATTACGCCCCAGCTTTTTGTTGTTCCATATATCATTTCACTTGATAATCTTATTCAGAACCCTCTATTTTATTCGTAATCTCATGATCTTTTTTCACTTCAGCTAACCAAGCTGGATATTCCTCTTGTAATCTTTCAGAAAGAAGCGTTTCCTTGATTTCCTCTTTACTGTCTTCTAAATTAGCTTCTTTTGCTTCCTTTTTACCGGTTACTTTTATGATGTGATAACCATAATCGGATTTGACTGGATCACTGACTTTGCCTATATCAAGATCAAAGGCAACATCTTCAAACTCATCCACCATATTCCCTTTCTCAAAGTATCCTAAGCTTCCACCGTTATCCGCCGTTTCTGTATCAGTGGAATATTCAGCTGCCAATTTAGCGAAATCACCGCCCTCTGCAATTTCCTTCTCAACCTTTTTAGCCGTTTTTTCGTCTTCGACTAAAATGTGACTGGCTTCCACTTGTTCAGCTTGTGCAAATGTATCTTTATTATCTTCAAAATACGTACTGATTTCATCGTCTGTAACGGTAATTCTCGGTTCAATCAGTTTTTTCGTTTGCAGATAAACCACGATATCATTTTTCAAGGCTTCCATGGACGAACCGCTTGCTTCCAATTGCTCTTTTAACGACTTTTCATCGCCATAGGACTCAGCCATGGTATCTATTTCTTTTTGGATTTCTTCATCCTTAATTTTAATTCCTTCTTTTTCCGCTTCCAATTCAACCAATTTATTCGTAATTAACAGGTCTAAAGTATCTGCTCCGTACTCTGCAACAAGCGCGTCATACAGCTCATCCTTACTGATTTTCTCGCCATCGATACTTGCCATTGTCTTATTCTTTTCCGTAGACGAAATCATCGCAAATGCCATGATCCCGGCAATGATTAAAGTGCTCCCTGCCCAAACATATGCCTTCGTGCTTCTTAATAGGTTCATGAATGCTCTCCCTTAATTTTTCTATTATGATAGTTTGGAAATATTAGTCAGTCCTTAAAATATTAGTTCCACCTGTGGTATTTCCCATCATTATACTAACATACTTATATCCCTACTGATATTTTAGAGCATTTTCTGGCCTACTAACATTTTACATTGCTATAAATTCATTATTACAAAGATCTAATGACTTTTGATATATAGGTAATGGTTGCGAAGCATCGGAGATCATACGTCAAAAACTCAGAAAAAAGCATGGTATAAGGGGGATACCTTTACACCATGCTTTTCTTGTATTATTTACGATGCATCTTAAACTCAAGGAAGAGTTCGTTGTAATGGGCCAAGTTTTTCTTCCCAAGGTTTTCGTACACTTCCAGCTTCTCTGTCAGTTCTGGTGATGGATAGAAACGTTCATCCTTCACCACTTCTTCAGGCATATATTTCAGTGCTTCTTTATTAGGGGTCGAGTAGCTTACATATTCGGCATTCTGTGCCGCAACTTTTGGGTCCAGCATGAAGTTGATGAACTGGTGAGCCGCATCGGCATTTTTGGTTGTTTTCGGGATGACCATATTATCAAACCATAAATTGGACCCCTCTTTAGGGACCACATATTCGAGATCTTCATTTTCAGCCATGATTTCAGAAGCCACTCCGGACCAAACAAGCCCAATCGCCGCTTCCTGGGTTTCCAATAGCATGCGGCTTTCATCTCCAACGATCGCTTTAATATTTGGAGTGAGTGCATCAAGCTTGGACTTTGCCTCTTGAAGGTGTTCTTCATCTATATCATTCAATGAATAATTCAAAGAGTTCAGGCCCATGCCCATCACTTCTCTAGCCCCATCCGTCAAAAGTATTTCATTTTTTAAATCTTTATCCCATAAATCCGCCCAAGCCGTTATTTCTTTGCCACCAAGCATCTTGGAGTTGTAAACAATTCCAACTGTTCCCCAGAAATAAGGCACGGAATATTTATTCTCCGGATCGAATGGCAGATTGATGAACCGCTCGTCGATATTTTTCAAGTTTGGTAGCTTGGAATGATCCAGGGGAACCAATAAGTCTTCTTGTCTCATCTTATCAATCATATACTCAGAGGGTATGGCAATATCATAAGTCGTACCGCCCTGCTCGATTTTAGTCATCATTGCCTCATTTGAATCGAACGTCTCATAAATGACCTTTATACCCGTTTCTTCTTCAAAACGGTCGATTAGATCCGTATCGATGTAATCGCCCCAATTATAGATGGTAAGCGTATTATTGCTCGTAAACCCCTGTGATGAGTTCAATCTTGAAATCGCATATAGCAGCAAGGCGGATACGAGGGAAATGATTAAAAACATTTGAACCAGTCTTTTCATCGTTTCCCCCCCATTCCCGTTTGCCTTACACGTTGAGTTATAAAGTAATAAACGACAACCAACAATAGTGTCAAGGCGAACAGCAGTGTCGATAGTGCATTGATATTCAATGAAATACCACGGCGGGCCAATGAATAAATTTCCACTGATAGAGTGGAGAAGCCATTACCGGTCACAAAGAACGTAACCGCAAAATCATCAAGTGAATAAGTCAAAGCCATAAAAAAACCAGCAAAGATACCTGGTAAGATGTATGGTAGGATGACCTTCGTCAATACATCCCAACGGCTTGCCCCTAAATCCCGGGCCGCATCAATTAAGGTAGGGCTCATTTCCTGAAGTTTCGGAAGGACAAGCAGCACAACGATCGGGATGCTGAAGGCGATATGCGACAACAGTACTGAGTAGAATCCAAGCTTGATCCCAGCCATTGTGAATAGAATGAGGAAGGAAGCACCGATAATCACATCGGGACTGACAATCAATACATTATTCAATGACAATACCGTATTCCTAGCTTTACTGCTCGTAAAGGAACGAATTCCAATGGCTCCAATCACCCCAATGATCGTGGCGATCAGTGCAGATAATAAAGCGATCACAAGCGTATTCAATACAATGATCAACAGCCTTGTATCTTGGAACAGCTCCTTGTACCACTCCATGGTGAACCCTTTAAAGTCATACATCGTTCCACCGCTGTTAAACGAGTAAAAGACTAAAAAGAAAATCGGTGCATAGAGTATGAGAAAAATCAAAACGAGAAACCCTTTTGATATTGGTGATAACTTACTACCCAATTTACACACCCTGCTTTCGGTTACCCGTTACAAACATAATCAGGAACATTATAATAATCAAAAATACCGCGATTGTGGAACCCATTCCCCAATCCTGTGTCACAAGGAAGTGCTGCTCGATAGCCGTACCAAGCGTAATGACTCGATTACCGGCAATCAGTCTTGTAAGCATGAACAATGAAAGTGCCGGGATGAAGACTACCTGGCATCCCGTCTTTACACCATCTATCGTCAAAGGAAAAATGACGCGGCGGAATGTCATCCACCGGGACGCTCCCAAGTCATTGGCCGCATCCAAAAGGGTTGGATTCATTTCATCCAGCGCATTGAATATCGGTAAGATCATAAACGGGATGAATATATAAACCGAAACGAATATGAAGCTGAAATCCGTAAAGAGAATTTGCTGCTTTCCGATTCCTACTGCCTCCAGAAAACCATTGGCCACACCATACGTGCCAAAAATGCCAATAAAGGCATAAGCCTTTAAGAGTAAATTAATCCAGGAAGGCACGATTATCAGCAAAAGCCACAACTGCTTATGCTTGGTTTTCGTTAACAAATATGCGGTAGGGTAAGCCACTAAAAGGGATATTCCCGTAATGAGGAAAGCATACCAAAATGAGCTTAAAGTCATTTTTAAATATACTGGTGTAAAGAACTTTTGATAGTTAATCAAAGAAAGATTACCTTCAATGTCGAAGAAGGAATAGTAAAGGATTAACAAAATGGGTGCGACAACGAATAAAGCAATCCATAAGACATAGGGTATGAAATAAATATTCCGTGATAGTTTATTCTGCATGACTTTCCCCATCATGATACGCTTCCAAACGCTTATCGAATTCCTCTTCCGTTTCACCCAATCGCATGACATGAATCGCTTCGGGATCGAAATAAAGACCTATTTCATCTCCAACTGTTGCCTTTTTCGTTGATTGGACAAGCCACTCATTCCCATCATGATCATAGCAGCTGATTTCATAATGCACACCGCGAAATAGCTGAGAGTCCACCCGAACTTGCAGTTTCCCGCGATTGACGGAAGTAATCTCTAAATCTTCCGGGCGGATGACAATATCAACAGCTTCATCGCTGTTCAAACCTTGGTCTACACATTCGAACTGTCTGCCGACGAATTCCACTAGGTAATCTTCAATCATTTTTCCTTTTACAATGTTCGACTCACCAATGAAATCAGCAACGAATCGATTCAGCGGTTCATCATAAATATCCGTAGGGGGCCCACTTTGCTGAATTTTCCCTTTGTTAAGGACAAAAATCTCATCTGACATCGCTAATGCTTCCTCTTGGTCATGAGTGACGAAGATGAACGTGATTCCAAGTCTTTGTTGTAGCTCCCGCAATTCATATTGCATTTCTGTACGCAATTTCAAATCAAGGGCAGATAGCGGTTCATCCAGCAGGATGACTTCCGGTTCATTAACTATCGCCCTGGCAATCGCTACACGTTGCCGCTGACCGCCGGACATTTCCCTGATCTCCCGTTTTTCATAACCCTCCAAATTAACAAAGCTGAGGGCTTCCTTCACCTTTATTTCCACTTCGGTATTTTTCATTTTTTTGATGCGAAGACCGAATGCTACATTTTCAAAAACATTTAAATGTGGAAAAAGTGCATAATCTTGAAATACCGTATTTACTTGCCTTTTATTGGCTGGCACATCATTGATCTTTTTTCCCTCAAAGTAAATATCACCCTTGGAGGCCTCCGTAAATCCGGCAATCAAGCGAAGGATCGTTGTCTTCCCACAGCCTGAAGGACCCAGAAGCGTATAGAACTTCCCTCTCTCGATTTCAAAACTAACATTATCGAGAACTACCGTATCATCATCGAATTGCTTCGTAACCTGATCGAAGTGTATTATATTCTCGTTTGCCATAGCCACTTCCCTCTTTCCATTACCTTACTTCATCCGTCTTTACATAGACGATAGCAATTGCTTTGAATTCTATAAGTATGATTCCGTCACCACAAGCAATAACTCGGATGGACCCCCAAAATCATTGATGATTTGGTGTTCATCGGAAGCATGAAAATAAATTGATTCACCTGCCTTGACGAAATACGTATGTGTACCAAGCTTTACAATGACTCTTCCGCTTATTACAAAACCGAATGTTTCCGACAAGGATGGTTCAAATTGTTTGAATTCCCCTTTTTCCTGAAGGGTCAGGCGAATCGGTTCCATTTCCTTCTCATTCGATTCAGGCACAAGCCACTGAATTTGATACCCTCGTTCCTCATCGATAAAAAATGTTTGTGCTTCTTCTTCATACACTACTTTTTGGACCTGATCCTCTTCATCGAAGAATTGCTTCGGCTTGCAGCCGAGTACTTCTAATATATTGAAAAGAGTTTCAATGGAAGGGGAACTAAGATCCCTTTCTAACTGTGAAATATATCCTTTGCTTAAATCCGTTCTTTCTCCCAATTCTTCCTGGGTCAATCCTTTTTTCAAGCGAAGGTTTTTTATTTTTTTTCCAATTTGCATCCTATTTACCCTCAATTAGTTTACTTATAGTAAACCTACAGTAGATAAAGTTTTATATAAGTAAACTTTCAGTTTAATTTTACGAATATCATTATACAGGAAATGCTGGAAACTTCAAACGGAATTTCCAGTCATGCAAAAAAGGACTGCCACCTGGCAGTCCCCCTTTTACAAATTCAGACATATCTCTTGCGCTTTCTTTTCCCCATCAGCAATACAGTCCGGTATTCCGACACCATTGTATGAACATCCCGCAAGTAAAACATTCGGATAATTCTCGGAGATTTTCGCCTCCAGTGATTGAACGATTTGAGGATGTTTAATATGGTAGTTCGGCATTTCTTCATGCCATTTCGTCACTTCACTTGTAATTGGAGTCCCAGAAATACTTAAACTGCTTTTAATGTCTCGTAAAGCCACCTGGATTAATTCCTGATTTGTAAGGGACCGTAACCGTTCATAGTCCGGAATTGAGCTTTTATAAAAAAGCCTTACTAAAAGCTGACTGTTTTCAGAAGTATGCTCCCATTTCCGGCTAGTCCACGTACATGCATTGCAGATCAAATCACTATTATCACCTGCAATGAAACCCGTCCCATCATTAGGAAGCATGCTGTCCGGGATATCGAATCCAAGGTAAACGCTTATCATTGAACTATTGATCAAGCCAGCGAAGTCTTGATCCAACTCCCTATCACCCAATAGTTTCTGGGCAATTGTATGCGGTGTACTCAATACGATGAAGTCCGTTTCCAGCGATTCACCGTTTGCCAATGAAATTATATACCTCTCATCATTCTTTCTGATTTTTTCCGCCTTGACCCCTTTAATAATTTCCACTATATCGAGGCTTTCCTCAATACGTTCAATCAATACCGATAAGCCATTTTTAAACGAAAGGAACTTCTTATTTCCCTTGCTTTGATATTTCTGCTTATTTTCCGATAGACCGCGTATGATACTGCCATATTCATTTTTATAATCCAGCATCTCCGGCAGTGTTTTAGCAATGGTCAATTCATTTAGTTTTCCTGAATAAACACCCGATAGGACAGGTGATATCTGTTTTTGTACCAATTCCTTACCTAAGAAACTTTCAAGAAATAAACCGATTGAGTCGTTTTTCGTAAACGTCTCATTCTTTGTATAGAAATCCTTTAAGGCATCGACCTTTCCTTGTGCAGAAACCAGATCACTTTTCACCAGGGACTCCAGGCTCATTGGAATTCCGAATAGGGCATCTTCAGGGATTCCCTTTAGCACGCCATCGGTATAGATAAATGATTTTCCCGTCGCATTATAGACAACTTGATCCTCAAGGTTCAATTCTTTAAGAAATGGTTTTATATTTTGTTTCCTGGCGACAATCGAATCGGCACCCGCTTCGATTTTAAATGGACCATCATGCACTGTCCTGATTTTACCGCCTAGTTTCTCATTTCCTTCTATTAATATTAATCGTACGGAGAGACTGTTCGCTTTAGCAGCTTTTTGTAAATAATACATGGTTGATAAACCCGTAATGCCTCCACCTACCACTACGACCGTTTTCATTAGAATACACCTCGATTAACGAAATTTACATTAAGTAAAGTGTACCATAAGGCAGCAGCATTATTAAAAGTGACCCTTTAATTCATTAGTTTCGTAATGAAACCTGTAACAAATTGGACAAAAAAAAGACCTTCTCTCATTCGAAAAGTCTAAATGCCCTCATATTGATACTCTATATCTCATTTCTTTTTTCCATATCCATGTTCATTTTATCTAATCTATATTCCATTATCTCCATCAACCCGCTTCTTCCTTCTTTATGAATTCCTGTATCCTGATACCCCGATTTCGTATAAAGAGTTTTGGCAATCATATTCTTGACGTCCACTGCCAGTACAATCGAATCCTTGTTTGGAAAAATCCCTTTTGCGAATTCCGGAAGGATTTGCAAGGCTTTCTTCGCAATCCGTTTCCCTTGATGCTTTTGATCAACAAGAAATCCACGGAGTAATATCGCTTTTTTATTGCTGGTGAAAGGGCTGATGTTCTCCCCAATGTGTAAAACGAAAAACCCGACCGGAATACCCGCAGCCAAAATAACGAAAGGGTGTCTGTCAACATCCTTTCGGCAATATTTCAGTGACTCTTCCGGCAGAGCCGAAAAAGGGGTTTGTGTCTCCGGTAAATAAAACTGTGACAGCTGGTGATGATGTTCCGGTAAATAATGCGTTAAGGTGATGATCCCGATTTCCTTGTCCTGTTTCATTTGGCACACCGCTTTCATCAATTATTGGATACCTTAATGATTCGATGCGTCACCTTAAAATCCCTCCACTAAATGAAAGAAGCACTGCCGAATATATCGGCAGCGCTCTTTAAAATAATCAATGGGTGCTTTCATTGATTGTCAGTGCTTCTCGTAAATTGATTTGCTTGCGGAGTATATTGGCAACCTCGCGGGAAATTTGTCGTTTTTCAAACATATCCTGCACTTCGTCCCGTTCTGCCTGGATCGCTTTATAGAATAGCTCCCTTTCATAATCGACCATTTTACTAGGGATACGGCCTCTATTTTCACGTTTGCATTTTAATATCAACACTTTATACTCTTCTATGATCATCGAAGACGTCTCATGATTTTCAGAAGTGATACCCGCTTGTATCTCTTGGATGGCGGCTTTGTACATCCTGATTTTAAGGTCTCTCACCTTTTCCAATCTCTCTATATTGATCCTTCTTATTTCACTTTTATTAGGGAAAAATAATTTAAAAACCCTCAGCATACTTCTTCTGAAAAGCGTTACGGACCTGAAAAAACGGAATTTCATCCGGTTTGTGACCGCGCCTTCCATACGCTGGATATATTCTTTACATATAAATGCCGTTTCCCGGTCCACTTTCTCATCCTTAATAAGTTTATCAAGAAACCTTTGCTCTGCTTCAAGGGCTTTAAAGCGAAGAACTTTTTCTTCTTCCCTTAATGCAGCTGGCTCTTTCTCCTGTTCTACATAGGACAGTGCATTGATCTTGGTGCAGTACCTCGAAATGATCGATAAAGCCGCTTCCCGGTTTTCATCTGTCATTTGGGATTCTATAACTTTAATCGCCGCTTGATGTGTGTGAATGGCAGCCGCTTTCGTTTTATCAGCCTGCTTATCCACGATTTCCTCTTCTTCTGCCCGTGCTATGATTGGCAGAAAAACACTGGCAACGATCAAAGTCAGCAATATGACACCTGCTGCAATGAAGATGATTAACGAACGCTCCGGAAAAGGACTTCCATCTGCCAACACATACGGAATCGAGAACGAACCCGCTAACGTTACAGCTCCGCGAACACCGGAAATGGTAATGATTCCAGCTGCTTTGAAGTCTGGTTTTTGGGCGCCTGCTTTTTTCGTCATCCAGCCAATCGACCAGGCAGCAGTAAGCCAAATGAATCGTAAAGCAAAGAGGAAAAGTGTAATGACCACGATATATAGGATGACTTGCCCATTATTGAAGACTGGATCTTGAAAGATAATTTTCAAAACGCTTGGAATTTGCAAACCTAGCAAAACGAATACAAGACCATTCAATACATATAAAATGACGGACCATGTACTCTTTGAAACGACCTGAAGTTCTACAGTTGGTGATATTTCCCGATCTCGTTCAATGGCATGGACAATCCCCCCAGCCACGACCGCTAAAATCCCAGAAAGGTGGAAATGTTCCACAGCGAGGAAAATAATAAAAGGAGTCAGGATCTGGATTAACATGTGCATCGTAACATCTTCCATTCCTAAACGGCGAAGAAATACACGGAGCCTGATAATGATGAAGGCAACAATTGCTCCTCCTACAAAACCACCAATCGAAATCCATATGAAACTGAACGTTGCATCCACTAATGAGAAAACACCAGTGACTGTAGCTGCAACGGCAAATTTAAAGGCAACTAGACCTGAGGCATCATTCATGAGCCCTTCTCCTTCAAGAAGGTGCATGATGCTCTTAGGTAACTTAACTCGACTCGCCAAAGCGCTTACTGCCACTACATCTGTAGGGGACAAAATGGCTGCTAAGGCGAATGCTGCTGGCAATGGAATCGAAGGAATCATCCAATTAATTAAATACCCGCCTGCCCAAACCGTTATGAATACCAGGCCTAGTGCAAGCATGAGAATGGGTGCTCTCAACTTCCAAAGTGCAGTGCGGGGCACATTTTTGCCATCATTGAATAAAAGAGGGGTGATGAATAACAGTAAAAACAATTCCGTCTCCATCTCAACATGCATACCCAGGGGTAAAAGTGCCAGTATGACACCCAGTGCTATTTGTATTAATGGTACAGGTATAAAGGGTACAAAGTGGTTAATTACATTAGACACTCCAATCAATATAAGAAGGGCTAATATAACAAGAAAAAACTCCATTCAAACATCAAACTTCCTCTCTCATCTATTCTCATAACTATAATCGTAACATATTCAGACCCATCCATTCATGCATTTACTATTCTAACCTAGAATACTCCTGAATAATTATACCTTTTGCGTGATGGATCACCATGAAAATTGAGGTGATTGAATGAATACAAAATCGACTCAAATCAGCATCGGATTTCAAAGAAAAAAGCTGATTGGCTTACCCTAATCAGCATTTTGTGAAAAGACTAACCCACAGAACAAGTCGGCACTGCTTTATGTTAAAACACCATTTAGTTCCCCGGGACAAAGAGACGAAGGTGTTTGTGCAGTACATTTGATTGAAATGGAAGGGGCAAGCCTTCATCTCCATCGATATTGACTGCAAGTTCGTCTGTTGTGGATAAATTGAGCTTGGATGTTTGAATATATTCAATTTCGTCATGTCCCTTGATCTCTCCTTTCATTAAACTGGGAATGATCTTGACGATAAAAGGAAGTGATAAATCCTTAATGATGAATGTGTGCAGCTTTCCATCATTCACTTCCGCCTCGGGTGCAAGTTGTTCGAAACCGCCGACAGAGTTAGTCATTGTTGCAATCAGTAAATGAGCCTCACCCATCCAGCTTCCCTGATCATGTTCAACCGTTAAAGGAAACGGATTCTTTTTAATCATCGCTTTTGCTCCTTCAATGAAATATGCAAAAGACCCCAGACGGGTTTTTTGGTCTACGGATACATTATAGGTGGCCTCAGCGATCGCCCCTACTGCCAACACATTCATGAAATAACGGTCATTGATCTTCCCTATGTCCGATTCCTTAATATGCATGTCCTTTAATATCTCAATGGCCGTATTGGGATTCAAGGGTATGCCCAAAGATCTAGCGAAATCATTAACGGTTCCTAGTGGGATGATCCCGAAAATTGGCCGATGCTGCTGCTCGCCCAGCCCATTCACTATCTCGTTCACCGTTCCATCCCCACCCATGGAAATGACAGCATCGAACCTCTCTTCACAGGCCTCCTTGGCAAAATCCGTAGCATCCCCCTCTCCTTCGGTTTGACGGACGGACACCTCATCATATATATCACCAAGTGCCTTTTCCGCTTTCGGCAAAATCTTTCCTGCCTTTTCCCTACCTGAAGATGGATTTATGATAATCATCACTTTCGACATATGCTACCTCCCTTTATTGTATATCTACTAGCAAGTTACCTCTTTACTGAAGTAATAAAACCACACGGACAATTTTTCCGATTGTTGAATAAAGAAGTTTGGCAGGAACTTTCATAATTGCTGCCGCTTGACGGTTTGCTGACATTTTGAACAGCTCTTATATGTTCATGGACTGTGAAACAGGTAATCATCACCCCTGAACCTCCTGTTCCTCTTCTGTTACAGTAATACCTATTCTAATCAACTGAAAATTGCCTGTCCCTTTCTCCCCCCTTTGTTTTTCCCCCTTTATAAAACCCATTTTTTCTTCATTTTCCAAGCTGCCGTGAAAAGAAATACAAAAAAAAGTTAAAAAAACTCCCTATCTATAAGGTTTTCAGACTCTTTTTGAAATAAATTTCAAATTTTCTGTTAAATACCTATACATTTTCCAAATTCGGGTATATACTGTATTATAACAACAAACAAACAATAACAACTGTACTATAAGGAGGGCGCGAGCCATGCAAGCAAATCAATCGGATACATTCATAATCGATACGTTTATACATTGCCCAGAATGTGGTGAAACACATGTGGATCACTCAGATTCCTATCTGTTGGAGTGCGATCGCTGCCTTTCCAAACGTGAGGAATAAATCGATCGAAAAAATAATAAAACATTATAAAGGAGGAAATCTTCATGCAAATGAAAAAATCCATTGAATTTTTTAACAATATCCCTGCTAAACATTGTCCCGAGTGCGGTGACCATATTATTGAACAAGCTGAATCCTACTTAATGGAATGTGACCGCTGCCTTTCCAAACGTGAAGACTAATTAACCCAAATCAAAAAGGAGGAACCATCATGCAAACTAAAAACCCATTGGAATTCTTCAGGACACTTCCGCCTAAACAATGTACAGAGTGCGGAACCCATATCACTGAACAAGCTGAATCCTACCTCTTGGAATGTGACCACTGCCTTTCCAAACGCGAAGAATAACTAAACCAAATCATAAGGAGGAATCATCATGCAAACTAAAAACCCATTGGAATTCTTCAGGACACTGCCACCTAAACAATGTACGGAATGCGGTACTCCTATTATTGAACAAGCTGAATCCTACCTCTTGGAATGTGACCACTGCCTTTCCAAAAAAAATGAATATTAATAAAAGATGCTGACATCAAGAAGCTCTATAGGTTTGATGTCAGCATTAACCTTGTATTAGCTTCCCTTTCTACATTCAAAAAAGGATGTCCTCGGGACACCCTTCATTCGTACTATTTTTTACTTCCCAATATATTTATATTTTCCACTGACTTTCCTGCTGCTGTACTGTAAGAAGTCCAAAGCAAAAATCATGAATTCAAGTCCTAGACGCTTATCTGAACGCATAAAATCCGAACCTAACAGTTTTTCTAATTTTTCAAGCCTATGATATAGCGTTTGCCGGACAATGAATAGTTGTTTTGAGGTTTCCTGTTTAGAACCGTTACAAGCAAGATAGGTCTTCAGGGTAGGCATTAACTCACCATTGTTTTGCTTGTCGTATTCAATGACAGGACCTAAATATTCGTGCACCGTTTCCTCCAGATTACCATGTTTATTTATGAGCGAAATCATGCGATGCATATGTAAATCCTGATAAAAGAAGCTCCTGTTATCCTCTGGTAATGTATCCTGAAGCAGCAGAGTCTCACGGGCCGTTTCATAACTTTTATAAATCTCGCTTAACCCTCGAACATGCTTTCCAAAACCAATGGAGAGCAAACCCATTCGATTGCGCCCGCTAACATCCATTTTCATGATTCGATCCACTGCGCTTGTCACCCTTGATTTCCAATCTTCAGATGAACGATTATCACCTAAAATAAAAACTAGATGCTGATTAATTTCCATAGAAAATATCTGAAAGCCGTACTGTTCAAAAACTGTCTTAAACATTATTTTAAAATAGGTTCCATCTAATTTTGCAGAACTTCTATTATACCTTGGGTGTTGTTTGCAAATGCAAACAATACCGCCATCCAACTGCATTTTCGGATCAATATAGGAAAGCCTCTCCCGGATTGCTTCGTCACTATACTCACCTTCAATCCAATTTGTAAGCCATTTACTCTCTTCCGACATTTTCTTTTCTTCAATATATAACTCCCTTAATAGATGCTGTGCCAAAGCGGTAGCCGTTCGATCCAAAATCAGTGAATCAAAGTCCGTCAACTCTCTGTCGTTGCTGAAAATGAGCAGTTCCGCATAATTTTCACCGAGCACTTGAATTGTCTGTCTATGAATGGTTTTATCGAATTTCGATTCTTCGTATATGTCCGATACCATTTGATAGGTTATTTTTTTCTTCGTTTTGGGAATGCTGGCTATATCGTTTTCATTAAAGATAAGAATAACCTGTACATTTAAATAGCTGTGGAGAAATTTTAGAATTGGTTCATAATGGTCAATTTCGAGGAGATTTTTATTTAACTGCTGGGAGTAGTTTTCTAAGTTGGAGATCATTTGATATTGTTTATTAATGATAAGGGAATGAATATCCTGAGTGATTTCTACGAAAGGGACTTCCTCATGAAATAGGATGATAGGGAATTGCTGTTCATTTGCTAGATCAATGGCACATTGCGGCACTGCCATGGTGTTGGCGCCAATCTCTATACAGAGTCCAGCTGCATTGCATTCAATTAACTGTTTTAAGTAGGATAGAAATGTTTCATCGCAATCTTTCCACCCTAAACCGGTAGTCAGAATCAGTTCATTTCCATTTAACAAATGGCTGATTTGAGTGACTTCCATGCAGTGGACCCACTTCACTTGACGCTTTATCCCACTGCTACCTGCAATTATATCCGTCAGATTAAAATGCTTGCGTGTTAGAATTTCCTCGATTGTAATCGACGTATTCATCCATCCACATCCTTTTATAAAACTGCTTTAAAATCTATTATAAACGGACAATCCTTAAATCTCCAGACACTTGTTAGAAAATCTAACGTCAAAATTCTACAAAAAATTCGACCCTTTCCACTCACAAGGCTGCCGGGAAAACAAAAACTCATAGATTACCTATTCATTCACTTTCAGCATCTATCGTTTCCTCTTAGAATGTTAAAATCTAAACATGCACAAGAAAAAGGACCCATTCATGAGGAATAGGCCCGGTCCATAACTAATTTTAATTTAACTTCTTGTAAAGCAACGTAGAGAAATATTTTCTTCCTTCCGGGGTTTTAATGTTCAATTGCTTCCATTCCTGCTTCGTTCCTTCAATCAGTTCAAAATCGAGAAAAGCTCCGCTTAAATTTTCTGAAACCCGGGTGATTCGATATCCTTTTTCAAGTAAATAATCGATTTGTTCCCTTTCTAAGCGATAGTCTTGATATTCGGACATTCCCATTCCCCCTTTTTTATAGGTTCTCCTTGCCAGCTGAAACCGTAAAAACCGTCTCTTCTTCTAGTTCTAGACCCTTTTCGATTTTCCAATCCCTTCCGACGGAAATACCCAAATATTTCTCATCGCTGGGATCAATGATTTCAGCCTGTTCATATTTCTTGAACCACCAATACTTAGCCAATATATAATAACTTGCACTGCCAAGAACAAAGCCAATAATAAACGAATAATTCGAAAAAACCGTTGCACCAATTCCTCCAATCACCCAAGAAATGATTCCTGCCCAATTCACTCCATTCAAGTATTTATACTGGCCTTCACTCTCATAGAGTTCTTGTACATTAACCCGCCGTTTACGGAGAAAATAATAATCTGCTACCAGGATGCCGACAATGGATGCCAGGATTCCACCTATTATTAATAAAACTTCTATTATTATGCCGAACAGGCTCCATGGCTGAACCACTATCCCAATGACCCCCGCTACAACGACTCCCATCCAAAACGGCAATTTAGGACCCAGGATATTGGAGAAAATGGTAGCTGCGGGAATAACATTGGCCGTAGTATTCGTCGACCATTGAGCAAATACGATCATGATTAAAAGGACGCCGAGAGCAACCCCACTTGCTGATTCCTGTATAGCAACTACGGGATCATAATTGGAAACAGCCATATAGGAAACCGCACCGATAATGACCATGAACGTCTGAGTGATGGGATAGGTGATAATATTCCCAATTATCTGCCCCTTATTGCGCTTGAACCAGTTTTTTTCATTTTTTGGTGCTTTTATATAGCGGGAGAGGGTAGGCATATCTGCAGTCAATGTGCCCCAAAACCCCATATTTGCCATAATGACGACCATGAAAGCCGTAGCGGCAGCCCCGCCAGTGACCGGACTTTCAATCCAGGACCATACATCTCTTCCTTGGGCCACAACTTTATCGGAAAGGGTAAAATACATCCAGCCAGAAATTAAAATGATAACAGGCGCTGCCAAGTCGGCAAAACGTTCTATCGATTTTATTCCCATTGCCGTGTTGACCAATTGTAAAACGGCAAAAATGAGGAAGCAGGTAAACCAATTATCAAAATCAAAAAGGGTTGTAAAGATAGCATTCATTGCAGTAGCTCCAAAGTAAGTGTTAAGACCAAACCAGCATGAAGCTACAAACCCCCGTACAACCGAAGGGATATGGGTTCCTATCGTACCGAACGGCGCCCTCATATAGACTGGGAATGATATTCCATGTTCAACACCAATATCCCCTGTCATTGTCATCAAAAATCCGAGAACCACACAGGCAATGACCGTTGCAAGAACGACCCAGCCTAAGGATAAACTTTGAACACCATTCCCGCCAATCGCGAAGGCAGCCAATACTACAGCCATGCCCACCCAAATGAAACCAAATCCGGCTGCACTTATGTTTTTCTCACTATGAGGTATAGGCAGCAAATCGGGAGACTTTAAATAATCTTTCTTCTCACTCATATAAAATCCCCCTATATTAATTTGCAAGATTCCTTACCGAAGTTATACTGAAAGCTTTTTCCCTGTATCCTGCTTCAGCGCCGCATTATATTTTGCCCGTTTCAAGAATTGCCCTTTTCCAGCTTCGCCTACAAATTGTTTGTCTTTAATGACGAATTGACCTCTGGATAGGACGGAAACCGGTTCACCTGTAATTTCCATACCTTCAAACGCATTATAATCCACAGCCATGTGATGATTATCTGCAGAAATGGTTCTTTCAACTTCCGGGTCAAAAATGACAATATCAGCATCCGAACCTACTGCAATCGTCCCTTTCTTAGGGAATAATCCAAATAGTTTGGCCGCACGCGTAGAGGTCATGTCGACAAATTGATTCAAGGTAATGCGCTCTTTCATGACCCCTTCAGAAAAGAGGATACTCATGCGGTCCTCAATCGTTGGGCCGCCGTTTGGTATTTTCGTGAAATCTTCACGTCCAAGGTCCTTCTGACCCTTAAAATCAAAAGAGCATTGATCTGAGCCGATCGTTTGCAATTGTCCCATTTTTAAAGCATTCCATAGCACTTCCTGGTTTTTCTTCTCCCTTAATGGTGGGGACCATACATACTTAGATCCTTCGAAATGGGGCTTTTCAAGATAAGACTGGTCAAGGACCAAATATTGCGGACAGGTCTCCCCCCAAATATCCACCCCTTTATTTCTTGCCTCGATAATCTTTTCAACTGCATCTTCACAGGTGACATGAACGACATAGAGCTGACCGTTTGCCATTTCCGTCAGTTTAGCTGCCCTTCCGGTTGCTTCACCTTCAAGCTCCGGCGGTCTTGTTAACGCATGGTAAATTGGATCGGTGTTACCTTCAGCAAGCGCCTTCTTTGTAAGATAATCGATGACATCACCATTTTCGGCGTGAACCATGACTAGTGCCCCAAGTTCCTTTGCTTGCAACAAAGTGCGGAATAGTGTGGCATCATCTGCTTGAAAAACATTCTTGTAGGCCATGAACACTTTAAAGGAGGAAATCCCTTCATTATCGATGATACTTGGCAACTCAGCCAATACATCATCATTAATCTCACTGATCATTAAATGAAAACCATAATCTATGGCGGCCTTTTCGTTTGCCTTTTCATGCCATGTTTCAATCGCGTTCTTTAACGGCACCCCTTTTTCGGTCAAACAAAAGTCGATGATCGTTGTCGTTCCTCCATATGCAGCGGCAATCGTACCTGTTTCATAATCATCCTTTGTGGTTGTCCCGCCAAACGGCATATCGAGATGGGTATGTGGGTCAATGCCCCCCGGAAAAATATAAGCTCCTTTTGCATCAATGATTTCAGCCCCCTCAGCAGGCAGGTCCTTGCCAATCATTGCAATCTTCTCATTTTCAATTAATATATCTGCTTGATACGTATCTGCAGCCGTTGCAATCGTTCCATTTTTAATGATTTTCTTCAAATTCGATCCCTCCATCATTTTACGAAATCAACACTTTCACTGCCGATGCCCCCAAGTAATGATTGGCGTTCATTCCACGTCATTGGCGGTAATTCATTTGTCAATTCAATCATATCGATTGCCCCATCGACAGGACATACGATCGAGCAAAGATTACATCCTACGCACTCTTCTTCGCGCACCCTCAAGTAGGAGCTGCCTGATGTGTCCTTTAACATATCTATACATTGATGAGAAGTATCTTCACAGGCAATATGGCATTTGTTGCAGTTAATGCACACATCATTATTAATGCGCGCAACTACCTTATAATTAAGATCTAAATTCCCCCAATCGGAATAGCGCGGTACAGACTTACCGACAATATCCATCACAGACGATATCCCTTTTTCATCAAGGTAATTGGACAGGCCATCAATCATGTCCTCCACTATCCTAAAACCGTGATGCATGGCAGCCGTACAAATTTGCACTCCGGTTGAACCCATCAGTAAAAATTCCACTGTATCCTGCCAATTTGAAATGCCGCCTATTCCTGAGATGGGAACATTAATCATTGGATTCCTTGCACACTCTGCCACCATGTTCAATGCGATTGGCTTCACAGCAGGACCACAATACCCTCCATGAGCCCCCTTGCCGCCTACATGGGGAATCGTATTCCATGAATGAATATCCACTCCCGCTAAGCTGTTAATCGTATTGATCATGCTTATTGCATCCGCACCGCCGCGCACCGCCGCTTCAGCCGTAACCGTAATGTCGGTTATATTCGGTGTAAGCTTGACGATGACAGGTTTGGATGCTGCTTCCTTCGCCCAATATGTTTGCTTTTCCACAAGTTCGGGAACCTGTCCCGAAGCAGCTCCCATCCCACGCTCTGCCATACCGTGCGGGCAGCCAAAGTTCAACTCGTAACCATCGACACCTACATCTTCTATACGCTTGATGATTTCATGCCACTTGTCCTGTTGCGGCTCCACCATAACTGATGCAATGATTGCATGATCAGGGAACCTCTTCTTCGTTTCATATATTTCTTTCAAATTCACTTCAAGCGGCCTATCCGTAATTAATTCTATATTGTTGAACCCGGCGACTCTTTGTCCATTAAAACTGACCGCTGCAAAACGTGATGAGACATTCAGGATGGGGTCACCCAATGTCTTCCATACAGCTCCTCCCCAGCCAGCTTCAAATGCACGCTGAACTTGATAGCCCGAATTAGTAGGTGGTGCTGAAGCAAGCCAAAAAGGATTGGGAGATTTAATACCTGCAAGATCAATTGATAAATCAGCCATGATAAGCCTCCTAATTTTCATTATTATTAAGCAATATCCACCGCTCCGCCCATCAAAATCGAGTCAATTTCATAGGCTGTCTTTTTCCCTTGCTGGGCAGCTGAAACAACCATTGCCTCACCTTGGCCTTTTCCGAAAATCACATCACCGCACGCAAAAACTTTTTCATTCGATGTTCTGTAGGAGGATCCTTCCAAAGTAACTACACCACCATCATGTTGTATGCCAAACTGTTCAATCAATCCTACATACCTCGATTGGCCTATAGCGCGAATGACCCCATCGACAGGTATGACGAACTCTGATCCGGAAATTGTGACTGGACGGCGCCGGCCATCTTCCCCAGCCTCGCTAAGCATCATTTTCACACACTCGATGCCCGTTACCTGACCGCTTTCATCCGACAGGATTCTGGAAGGGTTAGTCAGCCAGTGAAACCCGACACCCTCTTGTTTGGCAAACTCATATTCAAAATCATAAGCTGTCATTTCCTTTTGGGTACGACGATATATAATACTCACTTGCTCGGCACCTAGGCGTACAGAACAGGTCGCGGCATCGATCGCCGTATTTCCGGCCCCAATTACCGCCATCTTCTTCCCAATGAATTTATCAGTGATGCCCTCCGTTTTCGTTGCCTTGACGAAATCGATTGCATCATAAACCTCAGCCAAATCCTCTCCTTCTATTCCAAGCTTAGGAACAGCGGACATGCCAATAGCTAAAATGACCGCATCATAGTCGGCAGTCAGCTGATTTACGGAAACATCAACCCCGACCTGTGTATTCGTTTTAATTTCTACATCCAGACTCTTTACTTGTTCGACCTCCCAATAAGAAATGCTCTGAGGCAAACGGAACGATACAATTCCGTAAGTATTTAATCCGCCTGGATTTTTTTCAGCTTCGAAAATGGTTACACTGTAGCCAAGCAAGGCTAATTCTCTTGCTGCAGATAAGCCCGCTGGACCGCTTCCTACAATGGCAACTTTTTTGCCATTCTTCTTCCCGGTCTTAAAAAGGGCTTGTTTATTTTGGATGGCCCAATCTGTGGAATAACGCTGGAGGTCGCCAATCATGATTGGCTTTGTAGAATGGTTCAGGACACATGCCCCCTCACATAACTCTTCAGTCGGACATACCCGCGCGCAGCTGGCACCGACGGGATTGGCCGTCATAATCGTCTTGGCCGACCCTTTAAAATTACCTGAAGCTATCTTCTTGATAAAACTCGGAATATCTATCCCTGTCGGACAGGCTTGGATACATGGGGCGTCATAGCAGTATAAACATCGATTCGATTCTTCCAAAGCTTCCCTTGGGGACAGCCCCCTCTCCGCTTCCTGAAAGTTAATCTCTAGGCCACCTTTTAACGGGCTCGTCATACTCATCTACTATTCTCCTTCCAAAAATTTATTTTTTCGAAAAATAAAAAGGGAGGAATTGCATGCATTTCTCTAATAATACAATCCTCACATTTAAAGGATTGAAACATTGCAACATGGTTTTTCATCAATTTATTCAACAGACAGTAATGGCGATTTCCTTGCCAAAATTCTCACGTACATTTTATTATTTTCTCACTGGCCACGCCTGGTCCCTTCCTTCGGCATAAAAAGAAGCCCCCCCTACTAATCTTAAAAACTCAAATCCTGATGATTGATCTGAGAAATGAGTTATTCTCTATTTTATAGTGTTAAAAAGTAAGTTACATTATACAAAGTGTAAAGTATTGCCAGCTGTCAGATATGCAATCTGTAATATCCATGTTATATTCCCTAACAACAAATGATAAACATCGTCATTTTTCTACATTCAAACTTAATATTCATCATATTTTCTGATATTCTTTGATGATTTGTTCAGAAAACCTATTTATCAACACCTTGTCCACATAAAAAAAAGCCCAGGAACTTTATTCAAGTTTTCCTGGGCTTATTATTTTTATCCACAACTTATACACATAACATATTGCTTTATTCTCTTTATTTTTGCGGAACAAAAGCATTACAACCAAAGTTATCCACATAATTAAATTTATTCCCCCACTTATCAACAAGCTGTTAACAACTTATCAACAGGAAGGTTCATTCTGGATGAATAACGTAACGATTATATTTTTCATAATCCGTTTTCTTGCACTCAAGCTTAATTCGATATCCGTTTTCCTCATATTCAGTTTCCGTTATATGACCATTTTCATTGAAATAAGAAACCAGCTGTCCTTGATCAAATGGAATAAGCATTTCACAATGAGTATAGTCGACAAAAATATGTCCGCGAATTTGATTGATCAATTCCTCAATGCCGACTTTGTTTTTTGCGGACATATATACAGATCCACGATTCACCTGCGGAATTTCCAAATCGGTAAGGTCCGCTTTATTATAGGCAAAAACCGTTGGAATCCCTTTAATGCCTATCTCTTCTAAAGTCTTATCAGTTATCTCTATTTGCTGCTCATGATTAGGGTTGGAAAAATCGACAACATGGATCAACAGATCCGCTTCTACCACTTCTTCTAATGTGGATCGGAATGCTTTCACAAGGTGATGGGGCAATTTAGACACAAAGCCCACCGTGTCCGTCAATAAGAATTCCTTTTTATCCGGAAGCGGAATGTTTCGAACGGATGTCTCAAGAGTAGCGAACAGCATATCCTTTTCCAAAACCTGCTTCTCGGCTGTTGGATGGAACATCCCGATCAGGGCATTCATGATCGAAGATTTCCCTGCATTGGTATACCCTACTAAGGATACAACAGGGATGGAATTCTTTTTCCGCTGTTTTCTCTGCGTTTGCCGGTGAGCAACAAGCTCTTCCAATTCTTTATTCAAAACACTTATATTTTCCTCGATTCTCCTACGGTCAAGCTCTAACTGCTTTTCACCTGCCCCTTTGTTTGTGCCGACTCCACCACTTTGACGCCCTAATGACTCCCTTAAACCAACAAGGCGCGGGAGCATGTACTGAAGCTTTGCCACTTCTACCTGAAGCTGCGCTTCCTTCGTTTTCGCCCGGTGCGCGAAGATGTCAAGAATCAAGATTGTCCGATCGATAACCTTGCAATCCATGTCCCTCTCCAGGTTCCGAAGTTGCGAAGGTGAGAGCTGATCATTAAAAATGACGACGTTAGCTTCTTTATACTCAACGAGACTTTTTACTTCCTCAATCTTCCCGGTACCGATAAAATGTGATGAGTTCACCCGATGCAAATTTTGTGTGATGGCCCCTGCAACCTCTACCTCACATGCTTCCGTTAAATTGGCCAATTCTTCCATTGAATACTCAAAATCCTTTTGACCGTTGAGATTAACTCCAACCAAGATAGCCCTCTGCTGTAATTCCATCCTTTCAAATCCCTTCCTACATACCGTACTCCCTATAACCTTACACATAGCCATACCTATCATACTGCACTAAAAGTCAGCCACATTGTAGCATACTGCCCATCACTTGCATAACGATTGCTTAGCCAAGCAAAATGTTCTTATTAGAATTCCTTTTACTAATAAATAAATTCAACTATAAATAACATGACTAAATATGACCTATCATGCTATATATCCTATTGATATTATTACTTTGGTTGACTAACATGATTTCCCTTGGACACCGTTAACACTTTCCCTGTTCAAATCTATTTACGTTTTCAAAGGAATATGGATGCATATTTTCCAAGTTTCACATGAAACAATCGGAAAGTGCATAACAAAGGCTCCCCAGCACCTTAAAATGCACCAGGGAGCCCATATTCTTTTATTCTTTTATTCTCAGTAATCTTAGGCTGTTCAATGTAACTAATAATGTTGCACCCATGTCGGCAAAAATCGCCATCCAGAGTGTTAACCAGCCCGGCGCTATCAATAATAAGGCCAGGATTTTAATCACCAATGAAAACGTGATGTTCTGCTTAATGATTTTTAATGTTTTGCGACTTAAGCGGATTGTATAAGGCAGCTTCGATAAGTCATCACCCATTAAGGCAATGTCGGCTGTTTCAAGGGCCGTATCAGTACCTGCCCCGCCCATGGCAATCCCTACCGTGGAAGCTGCCAAGGCAGGCGCATCATTGACACCATCGCCCACCATGGCCACTCGATCATATTTTTGTTTCCATCGTTTGATGATGGTCAGTTTATCTTGTGGCAATAGCTCCGCCTCAATCTCCTGAACCCCAGCTGCAGCTCCAATTACTTTTGCTGTTCCGATATTATCCCCGGTCAGCATTATCGTTTTTTCAATGCCCAATGCATGCAGTTTCCGAATTGCTTCCTTACTGCTTTCCCTTATTTCATCAGCCACCGCAATGAGTGCCAGGAGCTTCATTTGATCACCTAGCACCATCACTGTTTTCCCTGCACTTTGAAAGCCGGTGATCAGTTTTAGGACATCATTAGGGAAAACTATACCTGCCACTTCTTCAAGAAGATGGGGTTTACCAATGTAATAGATTTCTTGATTGATTTTCCCTTTTATACCTTTACCGGTGATTGCTGTAAAATCCTCGATCAATAAAGAATGATAGTCCACGTCATTTTGTTCCGCCTTTTGAAGAATGGCCGTGGCAAGGGGGTGCTGTGATCTGCTTTCTAAAGCGGCAGCGATCGCTAGCACGTCCTGTTCATTCAACACATCAGACAATACTGTGAAATCAGTCACTTCAGGTACACCCTTTGTTAAAGTACCCGTTTTATCAAACGCAATCGCCTTTAAGGCTCCTGCTTCCTCCAAATAGACCCCGCCTTTAATCAGCACACCATGTTTAGCAGCATTTCCGATTGCTGTCACAATGGCGATGGGCGTTGAAATGACCAAAGCACAAGGACAACCGACAACCAGTACAGCCAATCCCCGGTAAATCCATTCACTCCAATCTCCATTGTTCACAAGCGGGGGTAACACGGCAATGACCAAGGCAATGAGCATAATAGCCGGCGTATAAAATTTTGCGAACTTATCCACGAAAGCTTGGGAAGGGGCCTTTTCTGCCTGTGCTTCTTCAACAAGGTGGATGATTTTTGCAATCGTCGTATCCTCGACCCGCTTCGTGACCTCCACTTCGAGCAGCCCTTCCCCATTTAAGGTTCCAGCAAATACTTCACCCTCAACCGTTTTGAAAACCGGCTCGGATTCCCCTGTAATGGCTGCTTGATTAAGTGTCGAGGCCCCTTTCATGATCCTGCCATCCATGGCAATCTTTTGGCCGGGTTTAACGATCATGATATCGCCCACTTCAATCTCACCAACAGCAACCATCATTTCGTGATGCCCTCTTAGGATCAAGGCTTCTTTAGGTGCGATATTCATTAAGGATTCTATGGAATTACGTGCTTTATCCATTGAATATTTTTCCAGCGCTTCACTTATTGCAAATAGAATGACGACAGTTGCCCCCTCGCCCCATTCACCCAGCACGGCCGCTCCGATGATGGCAACCGTCATAAGGGTGTGCATATCAAAACGAAGTCTGGCAAGATTTTTCAACCCATTGAAAAATAATGAATATCCTCCAACTATGATTGCAGCCGCATAACCGATTATCGGCATGATGCCTCCATTAACATATTGCTTATCCAATATCCAACTGATTAGCAGAAGGATAACCGAGAACACCACTTTAATATTTTCTTTTTGCTTCCAAATTGGTTCCCTTTGCGTCACCTGTTCCTGTTCATCCCGGATTCTCAGGTTATCAAATGCCCCCGCCTTTTCAATCTCTTCAATTGTCGCGCTTCCCTGTATAGAAATTTTTGAAGCACCAAAGTTAATTTTGGCTTCCTTCACACCCTCCAGATCACGGACATTGTTTTCAAATTTAGCAGCACAATTCGTGCAGGATAGACCCTGAATACGATACGTTTTTAATGGGGACTCAGCCATCGACCTTTACCTCCTGCTGATGTTCTAATGCAATGAGAATCAATTGCTTTATATGGTGATCATCCAAAGAATAAAAAGCTAGCTTTCCTTCTTTTCGGTATTTTACGATTGCATGTTTATAAAGTGTACGAAGATGATGTGACGTTGTCGCCATCGAAGCACCAATGATATTGGCCAGATCGCACACACACAATTCTTCGTCCGTACAGAGCGCATAAGCTATCTTCGCCCTATTTTCATCACCTATTACCTTAAACAGCTTCGACATGCTGGATATATTCACCTGGCTCATCTCTTCTTGTATGCGATTAACCTTCACTTCATCATGCAGGTGGACATCACATACATCTTTCAGTTCCGTCACCTTCTCACACCTCTCATTCAAATCTGCGTTTGATTATAATATAACATAATTCCCCGAATATTCAAATCCATATTGGAATGTTTAAGAATCTTTCCCCTTCCTCCAACGGCATAGTGAAAGTACCCTATATGTCTTTATATGTGGGTATCACTTTTTTGTTTCACATCCACGATTTTGCTCGCCCCCCTAGAATGTTGCTGAACAAAAAAAAGACAGGCCCAGAATATCCGCCTGTCCTCTTTTTTAGGAACCCATCCATCCTTCTCGAATCGCGTGAACCGAAACTTTTATCTGCCAGTGACAAAAAAAATAAAGTCCTTCACGCCCCTTCAATCCAATGATTTCAGTAATTCCCTATCCGTACCTTGATAAGTATAATATATTTAATTTAGTATTTTCTTGAAGAACTATGATATACTTAGTCAAACCTTTTTAAGCGTTTTACTTTACTTGTACCATTTACCCTGCTCATCATTGAGCAGGGTTTTTTGTTATATATTTTCACAAAACAAAAAAGACAGACCCTATAACTAGGATCTGTCTTTATTTGTTTTTGAAATTATGCTTTTTGAACGTTAGAAGCTTGAGGTCCACGTTGACCTTGTTCTACTTCAAAAGTAACTTCTTGGCCTTCGTCTAAAGATTTGAAACCTTCGCTTTGGATAGCTGAGAAATGTACGAATACGTCGTCTCCGTTTTCGCGTTCGATGAATCCAAAACCTTTTTCTGCGTTAAACCATTTCACTTTACCTTGTTCCATTGTTGTTGCCTCCTAGTGCATTTAAGCACATTGTATTACTATCCTTGCTCTAAGTCATCATCGAAAACGAAAAGTAGTACTTTTAGTATCCTTAGTACCGAACAAAAATAATTAAGACTAAGCATAACATTAAATGGCAGCGATTGCAAATAGTTTGGGCAAACTTTTTTCAAGCAATTTTTAATACTCTTTAAATTCATCAAATAAGCATGAATGGACTCTATGTGTTATAGCTTACTGGCCCAGATGACATCTCACATACATTTCACAAACAAAAACATCCCGTAACGGGATGTTTTTTGTAGATGCTCACATCAAAAAAATTATTTTTTCGTAATAAACTTTTCTACCATCTCTTCTAATATGGCCGCTTCGTTTGCTAACTCTTCGTTTTGCTCTTTCAATCCAGTCATTATGGAGCTTTGTTGAATTGCAGCCGCAGAGATTTGCTCCGTTGTTGCGACTCCCTCTTCTGAAATCGCTGCTATTTCCTGAATGGATGCCAGACTTTCATCCGAGGACTCGTTGATTTTTTTCGAATGGGTCGCTAATTGTTCTGTGCCTTCCAACAATTTCTCTACGGATTCGAATATCTTATTGAAAATCTCGCCATTGTTTTCCACTAAGGAAACACCATTTAAGATATCCTGGAAACTTCCATCGTTATTTTGGATGACTTTGGCTGTTTGTTCATTAATCCGCTTGATCGATTCTGAAATGATATCAATGGATTCATCTGTTTGCACAGCCAATTTTTGCACCTCTTGAGCGACTACAGCAAAACCTCTGCCGGCATCCCCCGCCCGTGCCGCTTCTATGGAAGCATTAAGGGATAGCAGGTTCATTTGAGAAGCAATGACCCTTATTAAACCTATCACTTCATTTATCTTCACTACATCCTCTTCCAGGCTCACCAAATTGACTTTATTCGCTTGGCCATTTTCCAAGATTTTATCCATCTGGCTCGTTACATCCTGCACTTGTTTACTTCCTTGTTCTGCAAGTGTATTCGCATGCATGGTAAATTCATTCATTTTATTCGTTTGCTCGCTCATTAAACGGATTGTATCCGTTAAGTCACTGATCATATTGGAAATTCGGTCAATATGATGGGCACGTTCTTCTGAAGCTTTTGCCTCTTCCGTTGTCCCCGTTACTATCTGGCCATAGGATTCCACCATCTCTTCAAAGGATTGGTGAATGGACACTGTCGTTTGATTCATCTTTTGAGCATGTTCACGGACATTCTGAATTATATGGGACAAACTTAATCTCATTTCTTCGAATCCATATGACAGATCGCCAATCTCATCCTGTCTGCCAATGGGAATCGATTTACTTAAGTCCCCTTCTGCCATTTCATTCGTGTAACCAACAAGCTCATTGACGGGTCCCGAGATCTTTTTACCGATGACAACGGCGCATAGCACGCCTAATATAATGGCACTTGCAAGAAATAAGATATTATAGAATATCATTGTGCTTTTCAATTCATCAATGAATTTTGCATCCATATCGATTCCGACAATCGCGTCCGTTCCCTTGATTGGCGTAAAGTACGACTTGTGTGTTCCCCACTTATCTTTATATATTTCACTCAAGACGTCTTCGCTTCCATTTATCGATTTTGCCTGTTCCGGCGTGAAAGGGGATTCAACCATGAAGTCCTCGCTGCCGTTCAGGGCTACAATCATTTCGGCATCATTCTCCCGCTTCAGTACATAAACATATTCAATACCCTTTTTATCTTCAACAAAGGCATCTAATTTCCGCTTAATTTCTTCTCCCCGTACCGAAGCATTGTTTATCAAAGTGGGATTGAGGCTTGCTGCTAAACTGTGGGCATTTTCAGAAAGACGCTCATCGAATTGCGGAAGGACATTCTCATTGATCATTTTATTAGTAATATAGGAAAAGCAAAGGCCCATGGCCCCTGCGAAAAGTACGAATGGAATAACATAAAACGAGAATAGTTTTGCCAGCAAAGATTTTTTAGGATTTAGCTTTGAAAATCTCATTTCCGTTCCCCCCTTAGATGAAAACCAGGTGTTTTATAGTCAAATATGGTATTAAGTCCAAATGAAGCAATTGGAGATTTTCATTCAAATCCTCACTTCTATAAAAGATGATGGCCATGCTCCGGTCATTTCGGAAAGGAAGCTGCCTATATTCCAATACATGTTCGAATTCATGACGAAGTCCATCATGATCAATACATGAAACATCCTCCAGATTTATTTCCAGTGGAACCTCTGCAAAGAAAAAGCTATATATATGATTGTCCATCTCTTCCAATATCCGATTCCAATCGGGTTTCGTTCCTGAAAAATAGTGCCCATACATATTCATTCCATAGGCATGGTAACCTAGATCCGTTGTACCCGCCCCAGCAAAACGCAGGGGATTGATTTCGATGGGTATCACCCGGTCTCCCTTTTTGCGAATTTCAAAGTGTATAGGATAATTCCTAAGTGGAAGGACCGTTTGGGTATTCTTCATGAACTTTAGTGCATCATGATAGATTTCATTGATGGCCAACTTCGAAGTATAATAAATTCGATCGGAAGTATCGTAATCATCCTTGAATAATCGTTTGAAGACATTCAAAATGACCGGTTCACCATCTTGATTGTAATAGCCATCAATGGCATACTCTTCACCCTGAATCCACTCTTCTATTAAAACGGTATGGGAATCGACCACTTGTGAATCATATAATCCACCCGAATGAAGTACATCCGCTTTAAGCTGGTTCACGGCTATTTCCCAATCCTGCTCATTCTTGACTTTGTGCACCCCTACACTTGAATAGCCAATATTGGGTTTGATAACTACTGGATACGGTAGTTGATTTTTATCCAGGTCACCTATTATGGATAAATCGATATCTTGGAAATAGAAATCAGGATATAAAGATTTCGTCAAATTTCGCACCTGACTCTTATCCTTCAATAACTTTGACCAAATGTATTCATTGCTATTTGGTTGAAAATGACCTAATACTGTTATGCCATTTTCAGAGTTTGTAAGAATTCTTTTTTCCTTTTCCATGGACTTGAAAAATTCTATATCTTTTTGAATGTTTAGCTTTTCCGATGTTAAAGTGTCTCCCCATTGCCCTTGTTCCAGTACTGGAATTTGCTGTTTCTCTAACACCTTTAGAAGAATTGGCGACACAATGGACTCATTCAAAATAATCATTCTTTTCACCTAACTTATCTGTTTTTTGTATCTCCATATTTAATCGGTTAAAAGCGGTAAGTATTTAGCTTATGTAGGTATTTATTATTAAAAATGCATGAAAAATCAAGATATCAATATATCTTTTTACCTATCCCATCAGATCTAGCCTTGAGGTCCTTACACATACCATCGAATATTTAATTTTCTTGAATCTCATTAAAAAAGGCCGACACTATTTTAAGTGTCCGCCATATTTTTTCAAATTTATCATTCAGAAAAAGTTCACCAGTAATTTCGTGGAATAACTAAGACTAAATAGAAAAATACTTAGGAGTTCATATTCAATTCATAACTTTTTTATATACTTGCCCTATGAAGATCAAGAAAGGATGTATTAACATATGTCAGAAGAGAAAAAACAAAAAGGATGGCGCCAGTTCATTCGGTTAGTTCAACAAACGAAGCCTTCTAAACTAATGATAGGGATTGCATTGGCCTTAAGCCTAGGTACAACAGGTGTAGGTTTACTAGTCCCTTTATTCACAAAAAATCTAATTAATGATTTTTCGATCAGCTCACTAAGCACTGAACGGATCACCCTTCTCGTTCTTGCCATCATTGTTCAAGCATTGGCCAGTGGATTTTCCATCTATTTATTAAATCGAATCGGTCAATCTGTAGTGGCGGGTATCCGCGATCAGCTATGGAAAAAATTACTCGTATTACCCGTGAGTTATTTTGATGAGCATCCATCGGGTGAAACGGTCAGTCGAATGACAAATGATACAACTGTAGTGAAGGGATTAATCTCTGAACACCTCTCTAATTTCGTTACAGGCATCATTTCCATCGTTGGCTCCATGATCGTGTTATTTGTCCTGGATTGGAAAATGACATTGTTGATGTTCATTGCCATCCCACTCTCTGTTTTGATATTAATGCCACTAGGGAAAAAAATGCATAAAATTTCAAAAGGGATGCAGGACGAAACAGCAAGCTTCACCGCAGTCCTTCAGCAGGTGCTAACGGAAATCCGTCTTGTTAAAGCATCGAATGCAGAAGCCTTGGAATATCAAAATGGAAAAAAAGGAATCAACAAATTATTTCAATTTGGATTAAAAGAAGCAAAAATCCAAGCTTTGATTGCGCCGCTAATGAGTTTTGTCATGATGGCCTTACTCGTACTGATTTTAGGTTATGGGGGAATGCGTGTCTCTTCAGGAGCCCTGACAGCTGGAGCTTTAGTTGCATTCATTATGTACCTTTTCCAAATAATCATGCCAATGGCTCAATTAGCCAGCTTCTTTACGCAATTCCAAAAAGCTACGGGTGCAACAGAGCGCATCATTTCCATTTTGGATTCAGCAGAAGAAGAAGACGCGAAGCAGCCAGTTCAAAATATAAGTCAATCAATCAGCGTGGATCACCTGAACTATAGTTACAATAATGGAGAACAGGTACTTAAAGATATAAGCTTTAACGTTGAAGCTGGTAAGGTCACTGCAATTGTCGGACCAAGCGGCAGCGGAAAAACGACACTTTTCTCTTTATTCGAGCGTTTCTACAAACCACAGCAAGGCTCCATTTCCATAGGCGGGAAGTCCATAAATGATTTCACGCTCCTTTCATGGAGAAGCCAGATTGGTTATGTTTCACAGGAAAGTCCAATTGTATCAGGCACAATTCGAGATAATATTTGTTATGGAATGTATCGGGATATAACGGATGAGGAATTAAATCAAGTCGCTAAAATGGCGTATGCAGATCAGTTTATTTCCGAGCTTCCCAACGGATTTGATACAGAGGTTGGTGAAAGGGGCATGAAATTATCAGGCGGCCAAAGACAAAGAATTGCAATCGCTCGTGCATTTTTAAGAAACCCTAAAATATTAATGCTTGATGAAGCCACCTCCAGCCTAGACAGCAAATCGGAAAATGTCGTTCAACAGGCATTGAATGATTTAATGAAAGGCCGAACAACAATAGTTATCGCCCACCGCCTATCGACCGTTATCGGTTCAGATCAAATCATCTTCCTTGAAAAAGGGAGAATAACAGGCAGCGGTACACATAAAGAGCTGTATAATACGCATTCATTATATCGCGAATTTGCCCAACAGCAGTTGCACAAACTTGAACTGGCCTAATTCACCGAAAGGAAGGAAGAAGGATGACAAAGATATTAATTGTAGATGATGATGCCCATATTCGCGAACTTATAAAACTCTTGTTAAGAAAAGAAGGATTTGATTTATATGAAGCCTCGGATGGACTGCAAGCATTGAAATTAATGGAGAAAGTGAAAATCGATTTGGCAGTCATCGACATTATGATGCCTAACATGGATGGATGGCAATTATGCAAAGAGTTAAGGGAATTTAGTGATATCCCCATTTTAATGCTGACTGCAAAAGGGGAAACAACACAAAAAGTAAAAGGATTCGGTCTTGGGGCAGATGATTATCTTGTAAAGCCATTTGAACCGATCGAATTGGTTCTTAGAATAAGAGCATTATTAAAACGGTATAAAATCACTATTTCACAAACATTAAATATCGGCGAATTGAAGATGAATCGCAACACGCATGAAATGTCATTCAAAGACCAGGAATATACAATTCCATTAAAAGAATTCGAATTGTTGTTTAAATTAGCAAGCTATCCTGGAAAAACTTTTTCCAGGGAAGATCTTATTGAAGACATTTGGGGCTATGATTATGAAGGTGATGAACGAACTGTCGATGTTCATATTAAAAGAGTGAGAGAACGGTTTCCGGAATCGGAATTCCCCTTCCGGATTAAAACGATTTGGGGATTGGGCTACCGTTTGGAGATAACGAGATGAGAAGCGATCGATTTTTCAAACAAACACTTGGCATACTGTTTTTTCTTACGTTTATTTCAATTTGCTTTTCGGCCGGTTACTATATCATTCAGCTATTGCCATTAAGGTTACCCGATTATGTTCGGTTTCTGGCCACTATCATGACAAGCATCGCAATCATGATATCCATCGGTTATCTTATCCGCGCTATCCATCACAATAAACGGGTAAATATTTACCTCGAAATCATAGATGCCTTAAGGAAAATAGCAAATGGCGATTATAATGTACAATTGGATTTTAAAATGGAAAAGAAAAACGAAATGACCGATATCATTAACCACTTCAATCACATGGCCAAGCAATTGAAGCAAATGGAAGAAATGCGGCAGGAATTCATCTCTAACGTCTCACACGAAATACAGTCGCCCCTAACCTCCATTGTAGGATTTGCCCAAGCTCTTCAATTTAATAAGCTGACAACCGAAGAACGAAATCATTATCTTCATATAATAGAGACAGAGAGCAGGAGATTATCTAAATTAAGTGATAACCTTCTAAAGCTTACATCCCTTGAATCCGAGCATCATCCTTTTGAAAGGACGGATTTCTGGCTGGATCATCAAATACGAACCATTATTTTGGCTTGTGAACCTACGTGGTTGGAAAAGGAACTCGAATTGCATATATCTTTAGAAAAGATTCGAATTTTTGCAGACCAAGATTTAATGAGCCAAGTATGGACAAATTTAATACACAATAGTATCAAATTCACCCGCCATCGTGGAAAAATCACGATTCGATTACAACAGATTGATGACCTGGCATCCATAACGATATCCGACAATGGAATTGGCATATCCGAAACGGACCAGTTTCACATTTTCGAGCGATTCTATAAAGCCGACCTGGCAAGGGAACGTACAAAAAGCGGCAGCGGCTTAGGTCTGTCCATCGTGAAAAGAATTATAGAGATGCATGAAGGGACCATATCCGTGGAAAGTGAACTCGAAAAGGGAACTACTTTTACGATTCTGCTTCCTATTTCGTGAGGGTTTTGTGATTGTTAAAAACTTTTTTAAATCATTAATGCTGCCTGCTATTTTTAAAAACACTGCCCGTTCGTTGATGATTATATTGTAATATCAACACTCTACTAAAGATTGTTTGAAATTTCGGAGAAACTTCCTTAAAAGACCGAAATAGGAATTGGATAATTTAAACATATTAATATTACTTATATTATAAACGTTGGGTACAAAAAGCGAATTTGATACCCAACGATTAACAAGCCGGAAAAATTGTTGTTGGCAATAAATATGGACATTCCGCTTAAATGAAATCGTTATAATACCTGTATTATCTTTGATTAAAATTTATGTTATTGTCAGGAAAATAACATACATCAAAAACAACAAAATAATATATCCATCAAAGAATTTAACTTTTCCACTTTGAAAATGGTTATTTTTTCTTACCTTTACAAATAAGAAAATCAATATAGATAGAAAAAGTATTAAGCCAGTTATGGTGGTAATTGGAGAAACCATTACCTTAAAATAAGTTTCAGTAACCTTATCCGAGAAATGCATGATGATCCTCATTATTTCATTCACCAAAAAGTGAAAAAAGATAGCCGGGACGATACTCCCAGTATAGATGGATAATAGTGCAAGAGAAATGCCCATTACAAATGCAAAAACAAAATTTCCTAACGTCATATGATAAATGCTAAAAATAAGAGCACTTAAAATTATGGCCGATTTTATGTTCATTCTCTGATATTGTTTTAATAATATACCCCTAAAAAGAATTTCTTCACTAATTGCCACTGAAAAGCCAATCATCATAATGCTGTAAAAACTTATGTTTTTACTACTCTCCATAAGTGTACCAACAATTTTTTCAGCAGTAAGCCATTCGCCCGTTAGTAGATAATGTTGGCTCCTCCCAAAAAACACAGTTAGCATATGGGCTATACTCCCCATTAAAATACCAAGAAGAATATATTTTATATGTACCTTATTAAGCCTAATGCTCGATAAGGTTATTTTTTTCTTTTTTAAGAAAAGAAAAAGAACATAGATAATAACCAGTTTACTTAAAAAGAAAAATAATTGTTTGTTTATTTGCAAAAAAAGTTCTTGTAATGTAAGTTGGACAAAAGGAAAAATAATCATAATTAGTATAGTTATATATAATATAAAGCGATGTGTTTGCTTAATATCAGTATCCATTCTTACCCCTTTATTATACAATAATTTCAAAGAAGCCATGTATTTGTGCTTTTTTCAACTTATTTTATTGCCACTTTTTTATATTTAATGTAAGTTGCATTTCTTTGCTCTGTTTTTATCAAATTACCAGTTGGACTATATGTTTTTAGAGTTCCAGTCACTTTCCATGTTTCTTTGTATTGGTTCCATTTTTTCGTTGCCGAATATACCTTTTCTCCGCCACCAGAAATAACTAATTTACCAGCTATCTCCACCCTGAAGGTAAGGTTAAGACTCCAGTTTGTAGTATCAGTCACTTTTTTGTGAAAGACACTTGATTGTCGTTTATCTGTGGCTGTTTTCCAAGTATACCGATTACAAGTAGCACACACAGGAGATATACCAATTCTATTATTCGTGATTTCTCCTGTTTTTTCATCTACAAGTATAGGTATTTCTTGACCTAAAAGTACATCAGAACCTGATAGAGTTGTATATTCTGTCAGAAACTCACCTGATTGGCTTTCCTCTTTTAATTCAGTTGGAGAACTTGCAAAGGTTGATATGGGATTAAATCCAAACCAAAATACAGGAATTATTAATATAAAAAGGTATAATAACTTCTTCATCTCTTCACCCCACCTAATATTTTTTCCTTAGATTCCCCTTATGAATTTTTGATTTAATATCTTAAGTAGTTTGGTTGTAATATTTGTTAATTCGATTTTATCAAAAAACAAAAGCACAGGCAGTTCCAAATTTGGAATTCCTTGTGCTTTATTTGAACTTAAACTATATAGAGTCGCAACCGTAAAGGTAGGTCATTAAGGAAGGAGCATATGCCTTTTTGCCTATGGGGAGCTTATAACCTCAGGACCACATCGTTTCACTTCTAATATGGAACAGAACCCCGAATAATGGACACTTTAATAGAGATTCAGCCACCCTCCGATTTTTTATTTATTTCCGCCAAAAAGTTGAACAGTCTGCCTTATCAAAAATATTATACTCGATCATTTTCTCAAGTAATGAGTAATCAACCGGACTGTCCCACTTGATACGTACCAACTGCTTGGTGTGATCATAGCCAGCCTGCACGATTGCATCAGAGAAATGATCGATCCCTGCCTTTTCAGGGGCAACAGCCAAATGATGTTTGGCTACACTAAAGCCAATAATATATGTGTCATGATCGGTAAACATAGGCTGATTCCACGCAATCTTCGGCATTAGATTTGGAAATTTCTTAGTTACCCAAGCCAGGACTTCTTCCGTTCGTTCCCTATGTTGCGGGTTATCAATATTCGTTAAAAACTCTGCAAAGACTTCCATGTCATTCTCTCCTAAATTAAAAAAATTTTATGAAGACTTCATTTTCAACAATGCACCATAGGAAGATCATTAACATTGCTCTAATGGATGCCATGACTACCTACTGATGGATTTGATAGATTGCATTACACTGCACACCGATTCTTATTACCTCGGTCTTCTAATCCACTTGTCAACTTGAGAGGTTCTCGTTGTTTTAAACATAAAAATACCCCTTTGGCTAATCATAGCCAAAGGGGTAAAGCTTCGCAACTTTTTATAATCTACATTGCATTCATTCAAACTTACTCAACCGTTACACTTTTCGCAAGATTACGCGGTTTATCCACGTCACATTCGCGGTGCAAGGCTGCATAGTAAGCAATGAGCTGCAGCGGGATAACAGAGATAAGGGGTGTTAATAGTTCATTCACTTCCGGGATGACGAAACGGTCATCCTCTTCTTCAAGCCCCTTCATGGAAATGATGCAAGGGTTGGCGCCTCGGGCAACCACTTCTTTTACATTACCACGTATGCTTAGGTTGACGCCTGCTTGTGTTGCTAGGGCTATGACAGGTGTACCTTCTTCAATCAAGGCGATCGTTCCGTGTTTAAGCTCGCCGCCAGCAAAGCCTTCCGCCTGAATGTATGAAATTTCCTTCAGCTTAAGCGCCCCTTCAAGAACAACATAGTAGTCAAGGGAACGGCCAATGAAGAAGGCATTTCTAGTAACGGACAAATATTCACGGGCGATGTCTTCCATCTCTTCTTTCGAATCACATAGGGCTTCCATTGCTGTCGCAACGATTCCAAGCTCTTTTACAAGGTCGAAATCATACTCCATGTTACGGAATTGGCCAGTTACATTTGCTAATATGGCCAAGACCGCCACTTGAGCTGTGTAGGCCTTTGTTGAGGCAACGGCAATTTCAGGACCAGCATGCAGCAAGAGCGTATAATCCGCTTCACGTGACAATGTAGAGCCAGGTACGTTCGTGATGGTCAAGGCTTTATGACCAAGCGCTTTGATGGACACTAACACGGCACGGCTATCTGCAGTTTCACCACTTTGTGAAATGAAGATGAATAGCGGTTTTTTCGATAATAACGGCATATTGTAAGTGAATTCCGATGCCACATGGACCTCAACCGGTATTTCCGTCATTTTTTCGATGAATTGCTTACCAATCAACCCTGCATGATAGCTAGTTCCGCAAGCGATGATATAAATACGGTCAGCCTCACTTACGGCTTCAGTAATGCTATAATCGATTGCAAGTTTACCTTCTTCATTTTGGTATGCTTGAATGATTTTACGTATGACAGCTGGCTGCTCGTCGACTTCTTTGAGCATATAGTGCGGATACGTACCTTTTTCAATATCACTTGCATCCAGTTCAGCAGTGTATGGAGCACGCATAACTTCTTCGTTGGAAAGGTTCTTGATCGTTACCTTTTCTTTGGTCACGATAACCATTTCCTTATCCATCAGTTCAAGGAATTGATCTGTGACTTGCAACATGGCCATTGCATCCGAAGCGACAACGTTAAAGTCTTTTCCGACACCGATTAGCAGCGGGCTTTTATTTTTTGCGACTAAGATGGTTTCATCATTTTCAGCATCCAATAGGGCAATGGCATATGAACCCTCCAAAAGAGTGAGTGTTTGACGGAACGCCTCTTCCACTTCCATGCCCTCGTTTACGAACTTCTCTATGAGTTGAACGATGACTTCCGTATCCGTTTCACTTTTAAAGGCAACATCCTTCAAATATTCACGTTTTAGAATCGCATAGTTTTCAATGACCCCATTATGAACTAAAGTCAATCGACCTGAATTACTTTGGTGAGGATGAGCATTTTCACGGCTTGGCACACCATGGGTTGCCCAGCGTGTATGTCCTATTCCAGTATGTGCCATAGTATTTTCATCCACGGCTCCGCGTAAGTCCGCAATTCTTCCCTTTTCCTTAAAGATTGTCACGCCTGCTTCATTTCTCACAGCAATCCCTGAAGAGTCATAACCGCGGTATTCAAGTTTTTCAAGACCTTTTAATAAAATTTCCTTTGCATCGTTAAGTCCAATATATCCAACAATTCCACACATAATTTCTGTTCCTCCAACCGATTCGAGGGAACAGGAATGCACGGGGGCATCCCTGCCCCCTCATCTCTGATATATATTTTTTATAAAGGAAATGCCTTAAAGCACTTTTTCCCTTTGTGCATTTCCAACCCTTTGTGCAATAAGTTGCCCTACTGTTTTAAGATTGGAATTACTGCGGCTGTGCACTTCAGCCGGGAGGTATCCGCCGATCATTCGATAAACCTCCTCCTCGTCAACTAAGCCTTTTTCGACCAGACTTAGTTCAGGCGCTTTTGTAAATCAGTTTCTCCTTGCCTACCCTCCTTTTTTGAAACAACCATTTTCAGAAAATGAGTTGTAAATCAGGATAATCATACCTTAAACAAGGGACATAGGTCAATTCTTTATTACCAAGACCTACAAAAAAGAACTTCTTTATAAAAATATGCATAAAAGGAAATTTCGTTCCTTTTATGCATACGAGTGTTATTCGTTTATTCCCATTTCCGTTCTTACAACTGAGACGATGCGATCTACATAATTAGTGCATTCCTCAGCAGTCGGTGCTTCAGCCATAACACGGACTAGCGGTTCCGTACCGGATGGTCTCACCAAAATACGACCGTTTCCGGCCATTTCCCCTTCGACTGCCTTAATGACTTCCTGTACCTTTTCATTATCAGTTACACCGTGCTTATCGGTAACTCTGACATTGATGAGTGTCTGTGGATATTTCTTCATCTCGCCAGCTAGCTCCGATAAGGTTTTTTGGGTGTCACTCATGATGTTCACAAGCTGTAAGCCCGTCAATAAGCCATCTCCCGTTGTGTTATAGTCCAGAAAAATGATATGTCCGGATTGTTCACCGCCAAGGTTATAGCCGCCTTTTCGCATCTCTTCCACCACATAGCGATCCCCCACTGCCGTTTGGGCACTTTGTATACCATGCTCTTCAAGACCTTTATAAAAACCAAGGTTGCTCATGATCGTAGAAACCACTGTTCCCTGTTTCAGACGGTTATTTTCTTTCAAGTATTTCGCACATATATACATGATCTGGTCGCCGTCCACTATATTTCCTTTTTCATCTATGGCAATGACGCGGTCTCCGTCACCATCGAAAGCAAGTCCAACATCAGCACCTTTTTCTTTTAAGAATTCAGCAAGTGCTTCAGGGTGTGTGGAACCTACCTTGTCATTAATGTTCAATCCATTAGGCGATGCCCCCATTGTAGAGATGTCTGCATCAAGATCGGCAAACAAATGCATGGCCAAGGCCGATGTCGCCCCATGTGCGCAATCAAGCGCAACATGAATGCCCGTAAAGTCTTCATCCACTGATTGTTTCAAATACTGGAGATACTTTTGCCCTCCTTCGAAATAATCATTCAAATGGCCCAAATCGCCGCCAACCGGGCGAGGAAGTTCATCCTTTTCCAAATCTAACAGTGTTTCAATTTCCGCTTCTTGATCATCGGATAGCTTAAACCCATCCGGTCCAAAGAATTTAATGCCATTATCCGCTACCGGATTATGCGAAGCCGAAATCATGACACCTGCTTCAGCACTTAAAGCCTTTGTTAAATATGCAACTCCCGGTGTCGAAATTACACCCAGGCGCATCACTTCAGCCCCAATGGATAATAGACCGGCAACAAGTGCACCTTCCAGCATTTCACCAGAAATACGTGTATCGCGCCCTATCAGCACTTTGGGTTTTTCTGTATTTCTAGTAAGAACGTAACCACCTAAACGGCCTAGTTTAAATGCCAACTCCGGTGTTAATTCGCTATTCGCTATACCCCTAACTCCGTCTGTTCCAAAATATTTACCCATCTTTATCGCTCCTTCTTCGAATCGTTACTGAATTAAATGATGTTAAAGGAAGGTCATGTCTCTTCGTCTTTTTGAGTAATGGTGACCGAAGCCGTTTTAGATTCCAGTTCCCAGGTCACTCCCTCAGGCGCGTTTACCACCAGTTCTACATCATGCGTACCTTCATCTAAATTACTTACATCTACTGTAAGATTAATGTCTTCTTTAGTTATTTTCTTCAAGTCATCCGCTTCACCAAGCAAGGTGATGCTTGTTACATCGTTTTCCAATTCGGCGTCTTGGTCATCCTTCATGCCCACAGGCACTATTTTTATATTGCTGAATGTTTTAGACTCAATGGCAGCCGGTTCATCTTTATCGACTACCTTTTCTTCTTGTTTTTGTTCAGTTTCCGGTTTTTTCTCTTCTTCAACTGGATCTACATTCGCTTCATCCACATCCACTTTCTCTGTGCGAATCTTGACCTTTGCTTTACCCAAGGACATTTTTTGTACACTTTCGGGTTTAGTGAGATCGAGTTCCAGGTCTGTATCACCGTCAATTTTCGAGATATTTACAGGAAGATTTACTTCACTTATTTTCCCCAGGCTCGTTTCTGACCCGAATAAGGTGACCTCATTTGGATCGACACTTATACTCTTGATCCTGATGCCATCCTTTGCCTTCCCAGTTTGTTTCGGGGTTATCGACACCGTCTTGGAAGGAATGCTCACTTTTAAGGAAACGGCAACTGAAGCGGGCTCGATCGTCACGTCCAACTTATTCAAGTCCCGGTCAAGGGCTTTAACAGTTGCCTTTCCGTTCACCGTTTCGTTAAGTCCCTTACTTATTTCAAGGTTTGCCTTTACATAGGAAATTTGATCAATCGTATCTTTAGCACCCGTTATTTTGACAGTTTTCGGGCTAACTGTTGGCTGGTCAGCAGTATATCCCTCTTCAAGTAAAGAGTTGTTATACTCGGCTTCAACGGGGAATTCCTTCGTCACCCGTTCCTGAACATTGACTTCCGCATATTCAGGATCGACCGTCGCCACTAACCTTTCATTCAAATCACTTATTTTAAATGTGACAGTTCTGTTCCCCATTGAGATTTCAGGATCCGAAAGGTCCACATAAACTTTAAAGTCCCTTTGGTTTTTCGCATTTATCAATAGACTTTTTGCTCCCTTTAGAGTTACATCCACCGTTTCAGGGACTCCGCTCACCACTAGATTCTCACGGTCATAGTACACTTCAACCGGTACATTTTCGATGGTCTCCGTACTGATTTCAGGGGCGGTCGATAAACCAAGGGATTTTTTATCCGACTCCATCTCAAAGTTAATGGAAATGAACAAAAGTGCTGCCAAGGCAAAAGCTACGATTCTCATAAACCAAGCGCTATTGGTGTATTTATCCATTCTTTTTCCCCCTCCAGTTCCAGATGCCTGAGGAAGTTGATTTGATGTTCTCCACTACCAGTTCACTAGTAAGCATGGCCCTAAATGATTCTTGATTCAAATCCCGGTAAAGCTCCCCGTTTTTAGTGACGGATATCCCTCCCGTTTCTTCTGAAACAACAATCGTAAGACTATCCGTTACTTCACTCATGCCGATGGCTGCCCTATGCCGCGTGCCAAGTTCTTTTGATATGAATGGACTTTCTGATAAAGGTAGGTAGCAAGCTGCGGCCGCAACCTGGTTATTTTGTAAAATAACTGCGCCATCATGGAGCGGCGTATTGGGGATAAAGATATTAATGAGCAGTTCTGAAGAAATATAGGATCTTAGAGGAATCCCCGTTTCAACATAATCCCCAAGCTCCGTACCTTTTTCTATCGTAATCAAGGCTCCAATCCGCCTTTTCGCCATATAAGTGGACGCCTTTAGAATTTCTTCGACTAAACGCTCTTGCTGGTTCTCTTCTGGAACGGTGCCCCTTGCAAAGAGCTTCCCGCGTCCTAATTGTTCAAGTGCCCTTCTCAGTTCAGGTTGAAAAATGACAAGAATCGCCAATACTCCCCAATTCATGACTTGTGCCATTAACCATCCAAGTGTATTGAAACCAAACAGGTTGCTTAAGCTTTTTACAATGACAATTACAAAAATTCCTTTTAGCAGCTGAATAGCCTTCGTGCCTCGAATAATAGTTAACAATTTATATATCACAAACCATACAAGGAGAATATCAATGAAATTTACTACATAGTCCCAAACAGTCAAATTGGATAAAGACATGTTGTTTCCTCCAGTCAGTATTACTCCAAATACCAATTACAATCGTTGTGTAATAACCTTAATAGTATACCATTTTTTAAATGATACATCTAAAAACTAGTGTGAGAAATTTACATGGTAAGGACGAATCATGCAAAATGGTTCCCTTTCCCTCTAAAAAATAAAGCTGAGCGAAGTCACCGTATATGAAAACGATGCCCTTCTCCCAGCTTATATACCTTATTCCTTTTTTTCCTCTTTAGCAGGAACCAACGAGGTTGCAGTGTCCTTTACTTTATACCACATCCACTCAAAAGCTTGGTCAATAACATTGATGCTCCCAGTCACATTCCCTGCCTTAGACATATATTTATGTCCATTTATGACTGTAACATCTCCTTCTACATCACCATCTATTTGAATGTTACCATTTTGAACTACCACATTTCCTTTGATTGTCTCACCTGCAGGCACAATCACCGTTTCACCTTCGACCACTAAGTTAGGCTGCTTTGACACTGAAAAATGTTCGTCCTGATTATAAGTGGAAAAAATAGATCCTGTCATCAATAAGATGAACATCGCTGCCGCTGTCATGAAGGGATGGCTTTTGAACCAACGTTTGGCGCCCGTTGTTTTCGTTTCCTTTGGCAATTGAGCCATAACCTTTGCTGTAAAGTCATCCGGGGCCTTAATATGTGAAGTGCTTTGTACAAGCGCGACCGCCTTTTTCATTTCATGAAAGTAATCCCGGCATTCAGCACAATTATGCAAGTGCTCCCGTAATACTTCTTTGTGCTCAGGTTTGATGTCCTCATCTAAATAATCATGCATATATTCAATGATTTCCTCATGGCAGTTCATTTTTCTCACCTTCTTTTTATAAATGGCGTAGTTGTTTACGCAAGGCTTCCCGACCACGATGTATTCTCGTCTTAACCGTACCGACTGGCAAATCGAGTATTTCACTGATTTCCTTTAAAGATAACTCTTCAATATACTTCAATACGATTACCGATCGGTATTTCTCGGGTAATTTCATTATTTCAACTTGAATGGTTTCCTGTAGTTCTAAAGATTCAACCTCTTCCTCGGGTTTCGCCATATCTGATGCAACATGGGAATACATATTCAATCCTTCTGTTCCTGCCACCTCTGCATCTAGATAGTAATCCGGTTTTTTCTTGCGAAGTCGGTCAATACAAAGGTTAGTAGCAATCCGGTATAACCATGTCGAAAATTTCATTTGTATATTGAAACTGCGAATATTCACGAAGGCCCTTACAAAGGCCTCTTGTGCCAAATCTTCTGCTTCTTGCCTGTTTCCGATCATCCTGAAACATATCTGGAAAACTTTGTCCTTGTAAATTTCGACAATTTCCCCAAATGCATTATGATCTCCCTTTAATACTTGATTAATTCTCTCTTTAATGAGTGCATCCATTTTCCGGTTTTACCCCCGCTCATGCGGCTATACGATTATTACGAATCGTAAGCTAAAAGGTTTCAAAAATTTATTACATTAATTTTAACAAAGTTTTACATTTTATGTTTAAGAAAAAAAAAACAGGGCTATATAGTAAGAAATTGTGAAATTCAAGGGAGTGAATCTCTACATGACTGCTGAACAAATTTTAGACCATATTGAACAATACAGACAGAAAATGATGGTTTTGGCTTCCCGTTCTTCGATGGTTGATAATGAAGTTGTTGAAGTTAGCAGCAAACTGGACTCTTTAATCAACCAATACATCCATTTAACTAAAAATGGATGTCTCCCAGACCGACGTGCTCTTAAGTGAATATGGATAGGCGATTGCAACCATCTATTTATGGATATGTTCCGTTATATACACCCTGGATAATAAGCCTACGTCTTCTAGCATATAAAAAACAGTAACCCATTACAAGCCAGTTACTGTTTCTTTTATTTTTTCAGTTATAATAACTTTTCTCCAAATAACGAACCCATTAGAGCCACAGCAACGATCGCAGTTTTATTTCGCTCATCTAAAATGGGGTTGACTTCAACGAATTCAGCTGATGTTATCAAGTTGGATTCCGCGAGCATTTCCATGGCCAAATGACTTTCACGATAACTTATGCCACCAATCACCGGTGTCCCCACTCCAGGTGCATCTGCTGGGTCAACTCCATCCAAATCCAATGAAAGGTGGACACCATCAGTTCTTTCCCTTAAATAATCTATGCACTCTTCCATGACCCTTGTCATTCCCATACGATCTATTTCATGCATCGTAAATACTTTAATCCCTTTATCACGTATAAGTTCTTTTTCCCCTTCATCCAATGACCTTGCCCCAATGATTACGATGTTTTCTGGTTTCACTTTTGGAGCGGAACCATGAATATTGATTAGATCGGGATGTCCAAGCCCAATACTGACAGCAAGCGGCATACCATGGATATTTCCTGATGGCGAAGTATCTTCCGTATTTAAATCCCCATGTGCGTCATACCAAATCACACCTACATTTTCATAGTGCTTTGCGACTCCTGCCAGTGTTCCTATAGCAATTGAATGGTCTCCACCCAATACAAGTGGAAAAGAACCGCCTTCTATTATTTCATCAACTCTTGTTGCTAATAGGGTGTTCCCCTTTGCAACAAGCGGTAAGTTTTTCAGATTTGTCCCAGGCTTATTTGCATTTCCAGGTCGTCCTACAATGATATCTCCTAAATCCTCTACTTCGATATTTAACTGTTCAAGACGCTCGAAAATCCCTGCGCAGCGAATGGCACTAGGTCCCATATCCACCCCTCGCCTTGCTTGACCAAGGTCCATAGGCAATCCAATGACGGATATTTTCTGAATAGACATACAACTCCCCCTTTCCACCATTTTACATCGTATATGACAAGTGGTTCAACTAAACATTTACATTTATAAAGATGCACCACTCTTTCCTATCTCATACTTTTTCTATAAAAAAAGCTTCTAGGGGTTGGTTACCCCAACAATGCGTATAAACAAAAAAAAGTCTTAAACCATTTTGGCTTAAGACGTAAATTTTGGTGTATGTAGTTGATGGTGGAGCCTAGCGGGATCGAACCGCTGACCTCCTGCGTGCAAGGCAGGCGCTCTCCCAGCTGAGCTAAGGCCCCTAAGGGTTTAAAATAATTAAGCGGAAGACGGGATTCGAACCCGCGACCCCAACCTTGGCAAGGTTGTATTCTACCACTGAACTACTTCCGCAAATGGCTGGGCTAGAAGGGATCGAACCTTCGCATGACGGAATCAAAATCCGTTGCCTTACCGCTTGGCTATAGCCCAATATATGATATGTAATAATTAATATTCAACAAAATAAAAAGGTGGTAATCATATATTTCCCTATTAAAGAGAATATATAACTGATCCACAGGATTTTATTAAAATGGTGGAGGGGGGCAGATTCGAACTGCCGAACCCGAAGGAGCGGATTTACAGTCCGCCGCGTTTAGCCACTTCGCTACCCCTCCGCAATATATGGTTGTAAATGGTGCCGGCAAGAGGACTTGAACCCCCAACCTACTGATTACAAGTCAGTTGCTCTACCAGTTGAGCTACACCGGCAAATAAGGTTAAAATGGTGGAGGATGACGGGATCGAACCGCCGACCCTCTGCTTGTAAGGCAGATGCTCTCCCAGCTGAGCTAATCCTCCGGATTAATGAATTAAGAATGGTGACCCGTACGGGATTCGAACCCGTGTTACCGCCGTGAAAGGGCGGTGTCTTAACCGCTTGACCAACGGGCCGGATTATTTTCTGTTCATAGATAGATTGGGAAGCTCCCAAGCGGATTCGAACCGCTGACCTCTTCCTTACCATGGAAGTGCTCTACCTACTGAGCTATGGAAGCATATGGCTCCGCAGGTAGGACTCGAACCTACGACCGTTCGGTTAACAGCCGAATGCTCTACCACTGAGCTACTGCGGAATAATATAATGTTTCCTAAAACCCATTTAAAGATTTAAATGAATGGCCTGGCAACGTCCTACTCTCACAGGGGGAAACCCCCAACTACCATCGGCGCTGAAGAACTTAACTTCCGTGTTCGGAATGGGAACGGGTGTGACCTCTTCGCCATCATTGCCAGACTATATTCATTTTTGAAGAATTTTCATTCCTTCAAAACTAGATAATATAAGAAGGTATTTCATTTTTTAAAAAAGCGTTGGTTAAGTCCTCGATCTATTAGTATCAGTCAGCTCCACATGTCGCCACGCTTCCACCTCTGACCTATCAACCTGATCATCTTTCAGGGATCTTACTAGCTTGCGCCATGGGAAATCTCATCTTGAGGGGGGCTTCATGCTTAGATGCTTTCAGCACTTATCCCGTCCGCACGTAGCTACCCAGCTATGCCTTTGGCAAGACAACTGGTACACCAGCGGTGCGTCCATCCCGGTCCTCTC